>JAYUVL010000034.1:0-5413 GCA_043754075.1 Cytophagales bacterium
AATAATCCAGGGGGTTTGACATCTCTTGGTTCGTTTTTGCCCATAAATTAAGCATAATTTTGTACTCCTCCAAGAAATTAGGTGCGATTGCCCTGATAACATAATACTCCAACATGAATTTGTCAAGGAAAATCTCCGTAATCTTAGCATTCTTATCTGGTTGTCAACTCAACTACAAAGAACAAGAGCAGCCACCTACGACATATCGCTATGATTTTATTCTAACGGAAAGCAAGACAAAAAAAATCTTCGTTGATAGCACAACTAAAGACAAGTTCGGAAATTTTCAGTCCAGATACTGGGAGAATGCACATGGCGAAGGTAAAGTCGCCATACTCAATGATCACTCCAATCGCATTCAGTTATACAACTGGGAAACTGGATTGGCTTATAAATACATCCAGCTCCAAGCTGATGGGCCGGACGGCGTCGGCCGGCCACGCGGATTAGCGGTGTTTGACGACAGTACATTTTTATTGGCCCACCGTCATGCCAATACTATTTTTTTGGTCAATCATGAAGGGCGAATAAGGCGAAAGTTCAAGTTGAAGGCTCACGATAATAAAAATGTAGACCCAACAAAGGATGGTTACCAATATTCCGCCGAGCCATATTTGACAATTGACCGGCCAGTATTTCAAATTGGCAGCAAAATCCTCTTGAGTGCTTTCCCTGATCTCAATTGGCATGAGCCAGGTTTTTTTGAACACGGAAGGGTGGCTATTGCACTGGATACGGTAACGGGTCATTTTGACTACCATACCAGTTATCCTGTCACCTACAGGGGCAAGGAGGGCTTTATCCCTGATAATTACTTGGATGTTAGCTGGACGTATGATCCCAACAGCGGCAAAATCACTTTTTCTTATCCGGGAGATGCTCACTTGTATGTAACCGATACCAGTTTTAAAGCATATGCAGCACATGAAACAAAGAGCAGGTTTACCCAAGGCCCAATTAGATATAAATCTAAGCCAGAGGCCGATGATGAGGCTTTTTACGCTGAAAACTATTGTTTCGGCTCTCTGTTTTATGATCCTTATCGTAAAGTTTATTACCGCTTTGTCACATTGCAAACCCGCCCTACCAAGTTGCCAACTGAAGCAGGCGATGTGATCGATGCCCCAAAGGCCAGCGTAATAATTTTGGATGCTAATTACCAAGTTATTGGCGAAACGCAATTGCCCTATCCATTAGGTTTCTTGGGGGGTATCGTAATTGATAGAGAGGGCCTATGGATTGAGGGGGAAAACCTTGAATCGTACATTAAGCAGAAGAAAGTCTTTAAAAGTTCTGAAGATGATATCGTTCTAACTTTGTTCACCCTACATGAAAGCAAAAAGTAAAACTTTAGGAAGATTTGTGCGGTTTGGGTGGCTGATCCTTGTTGGGGCTTGTGCTTCAAAAGACCATTATGCTCTCGAGGAACAAGCTATCAATCAATTGTACGCCCATTATGGCTTGGCCATGCCAGCTAACAATTACTGCCTATTTTTGGTCAGCGCAAACAGCTGTGGGTCTTGTTTCAGGCGCATCCTTGAATTTATGGAAAGCAAAAAGAGGGACTCAAACTATCTGTTCATCATTCCAGAAAGGTCGCGCAAGGATTTTAACTTGGATATCCCCCCCCACCTTCGTTTTCAAGCAAACGTGTTTTGGGACAGTTTGGGGCTTGGTCTTTCCGATCACTTGCTCAAACATGGGCAAAACCTTGCTTTTGTTTTTCGGCAAGGACGCATTGATGAGAGAATCGAGTTTATCCCAGAAGAAATTGAAGAAAAACTGTTGTACCTTTCTTCATCTGCCGTCTGGCTGGCGGTGCCCCAGCCCAAGAAGTAGATACCACTATTCTGCCGACCAACTGGCCCTGCTTACCGACCGTGAGCTGGAGGTGCTGGCCCTGGTGGCCGAGGGACTGGCTGCCCGGCAGATCGCCGGCCAGCTCCACACGGCAGAGAGCACCGTCAAAAGCCACAAGGCCGCCTGCCGCACCAAGCTGGGCCTGGCCGACCGGGCCGCGCTCTACTTCTTTGCCGAG
Source organism: Cytophagales bacterium (assembly GCA_043754075.1). GTDB lineage: Bacteria > Bacteroidota > Bacteroidia > Cytophagales > Thermoflexibacteraceae > JALONO01. The sequence continues at coordinate 2,039 of JAYUVL010000034.1, forward strand.
CGGCACCGGGCCGCCATCCTGGCCGCCCAACTGGCCAAAAAGCGGAATTGAGCTAGGTTGCTCGGCAAAAATCATCCTTTCGACTACCCAAAAATCATCCTTTAGACGATTGTGGAGGTGGGGCGAACCACGCAACTTTGGGGTGTTCAATGAATGTTCAACCTTTTAATTTTTAAAGCGATGAAAAAAATAGCAGTTCGTACCGTAATTATTGCCTCCCTGTTCTTGTTTGGGGGAATAGGCGATTTCTCGACCCAACCCGAAGCCCAAGCTGGTCCTTTTGGGCGTTGTGGGGTAATCAGACAAGTAGAGGATAGTATCACTATTGATGGTGATCCGGTGGTAGAATGTGCGTACCATTTTTTTAGATGTGATTGTTCGCGATAAAGCTTATTTTCTTATTTGAACCCAAGTTCATTGTTCTAAAACATAAATTTAACTCAAAATGAAGAAACTACTTTTAAGAGCTTTTTTGTTCGCCTTTGCGTTAATTATTGGCGGTTTCGGAGAAGTGTCAACTCAGCCCGAAGCCCAGGCTGGCCCTTTTGGAAGTCGTGGTAAAAAAGTATTGGATGGTCGCACACTTAATGAAGATTTGCCAGGGTTTGTGTGCATGTACCATCTTTTTTACAACCAGTGTGATATGTAAGCACTATCAATCACATTAGCTAGACCCAATCCCCAAAACTGGGATTGGGTCATTTGTCATATTCAATATAGTTAAAATATGAAACCAATACAAATTATTATATCTACGTTTGCTGTCTTTTTAAACATTGTTGCTATTAGTGGCTGCGATAACGAACGTAACGATAGTCCGAAAACGCAGAAATTGCCACCAGTAGCGGGCATTTCAATTTCCGCTCCCCTCCGATTTAGCGATTCAATAGGCATCCCTCTCAGTGCAGAGCATACCCACGGGATATTTGATTTATCGCTCTTGAGTGACAGTATCCTTTATTTTGTATCGCGCGAGGATAGGCATGTAATACAACGGGCCAACCTGCGGGCCAGGCGCATGGAAGCCCCCATCAAACTGGATCCCAACTTTGTGCCTAAACCTACGGCTATGTATGCGCATTCGCCCGATAGCCTGTTCCTGACCCGCGACTTCCCACCCACCCTCTTTTTGGTGGACGGAACGGGCCAACTGCGGCAAAAATGGGACCTGGGCAAGGCCCCGGTTGCCTGGGACGCGCCAGAGGCCAAGGGCGAAACCCAGTACCAGTTTGCTTCTGGGCACAAAGTGCTGAAAAAATATGAGCCGGCCAGCGGGCGTTTCCATCTCCAATTGAGCCAAAGCTATTTCTGGTTTTACCCTGACCGGGCCAAGCATCAGGATCAGGCGGTGTACAACCTGCGCACCAACCAATGGGAAATCGTTTATGGTTATACCCCAGCTTTTTACTCACAAGAAGGGGACTGGGAACTCCCAGATTTTCTAACACTGCCTCATGCGATTGAAAAGGGAGACACTACTTTGCTGTCTTATCCAATGAACAACGAAATTACCCTGCTCAACAGCAAATCGGGAAAACTGCTGGGGCACATGATGATGGCAAGCCCAGCAATGAGTAAGCCAGCTTCGTTGCACACCAAAGCCGAGCGCGAGAAGCAGGGCATAGAGCTGGATCAGCGTTTATTGCTTCACTCTCGTTATGGTTTCGTGCTTTATCTGCCTCAGTCAGGCACGTATTTGCGAGAGGTTCGACAGGCCAAGCCTAATCCAGTTGGTGACAAATCTTCTCGCAAATTGGATCAACAAGTGGACTACGCATTTTTTGATAGAGAATTCAAACTAATCGGTGAGATCTCCAGCGCTAGTGATAATCCTTATGTCCTCCTGCCAGTGGCTGGAAAAGACTTTGTGATGGGCACGCGCAAGACCAAATTTCAGCCCAACGAAGACACCCTGTACTTGTACCGCTACCACTTGGCCCCGCCCGCCCTCAGCCGGGGAACGGCCAACCAGCAACCGTAACCACTTTGCCCAAACCAAACCTTTGCCATGAAAAAAATCCTGTTCCTGTTCCTCGCCTTGCCTTGGGCCACTCCCCCGGCCGTGGCCCAAGGGGCCGACTCGGCCCTTGTCAACCACCTGTACTATGGCAACCCCGGCCAAGATTTGGGGAAAATGTGCTTCTTGGCCCAAGGTTGGGCCATTGGGGTGGGAACCAAAAAGGACTGGCTCTATTTGCTCACGCCCCAAGGGCTGGTGACCGACAGCCTCAACCCCCAGCGGCCACTGAACAGCAGTGGATTTGGCAGTTTTGTGGAGCGAGTACTGCCAGTAACGGCCAGCCAGGCCATGGCGGTATGCGCCAGCGGCAACCTGCTGCTGGAGCGGCAGGGCAACCAACTAAAGGTGCAGCAGATTTGGCGTGACTATAGCATGCAAGACAAAACTTGGCTGGGGGCTTGTTACCGAACCGGCAACTGGCTGGCCGGGTACGAGCGCCGAAAAACTAAAAAAGAGTACAACAACTCAAAAAACGACCACCTGAACTTCCCCGCATTTTGGGTCAAGCCCATTACCGATGGCCGACGTCAGTTGGGCCGGGCCATTGCGATCAACCCCAAACTGCCCAAGCTGACCGACGACCTGTACTACGACTGGAAAGATTTTGACTTGGTCACGGTGCGCACGGAAGTACACCGGCGGGCAGTGGGCTTGGCTGGCGGCAAACTGTACTTCAACGTGACCCGGGCCAACCGGTGCTATGTGTTCGATACCCTGACCCAAAAAGTGAGCTATTTTGACTTCCCGCCCGTGACCAAGGGGCAGAGCCACTTTTGCTACTTCGATGCCGACGGGCAGCAGCTCTACGTGGTCAAGAAGGAGAGCGGCAAGCGGTATGTGATCTACCGCCACCGGCCCAGCGATGGAAAATTGGAGCAGGTGGGCCAGACGAAGACGGCCCCGCAGGGCTTTTCGGGCGGACGCGTGCACGTGGCCCAGCGGGTAAAGCTGCCCGGCGAGCGGGCGTTTGTGGGCCACTACCTGCTGCCATTGGGCCAGGCCCCGGCCAGCCCGGACTTCAATCTGCTCAAAATGGTGGAGGTAAACGAGTGAGCGCAACAAAATCGGCGGGCCACTGGCTCAGTTGGAGCCAAATACCCGGCTAAACCGGGCCAATATGGGATAGTCGGCGTAGTTGAGCTTATACAGCCCGCCTCTGGCGACCTGTTCGGCAAGAGCGTGGATTTCCGGGTTCGCATACGCTTGACTTACCCCACTGGCCGGAGGAACTGCCCAAGGCTTGGGCCAAGGTCACAACGGGCTACCGCTATATCAGCCCCCGCCTAGCCCATTTGGGCGGAGCCTTCCACCTCATGCCCAATGTAGTCGACCAACTGGCCCTGCTTACCGACCGC
>JAYUVL010000035.1:0-13141 GCA_043754075.1 Cytophagales bacterium
GATCCAATCGTCGGATAACTCCAAAATTAATTGCCGCCATAAAGTTTAGCTTGACAACCTTCTAATTTTTTCAAGTATTTTTTTAAAAGCTTACAGTGAACCGCCTTTTTTTTATTAAATTTGTATTCCAACCGTTTTTAAGATTTTTATGAAGGTAAATCCAATAGAGCAGTGGCCTCAATACAATGGAGGCCAAGGTTTAGTGGACACGGCAGAGGCGAAAAAGCCCTTCATTATTGCCGGGCCGTGCAGCGCTGAAACCGAAGAACAATTGTTTGCCACTTGTCGCCAGTTGGTGGGCACCGGGGTGGACGTGCTCCGCGCCGGGATCTGGAAGCCCCGCACCCGCCCCAACAGCTTTGAGGGCGTGGGCGAACTGGGACTGGAATGGTTCAAAAACGTGCGCCAAGAATTGGGCATCCCCATCGCTACCGAAGTGGCCACGGCCAGCCACGTGGAATTGGCCCTCAAACATGGGGTGGATGTACTTTGGATCGGGGCCCGGAGCACGGTCAACCCCTTTACAGTACAAGACATTGCCGACGCACTGCGCGGGGTTAATATCCCGGTCATTGTCAAAAATCCAATCAACCCGGAGCTGGCACTGTGGATTGGGGCACTGGAACGCCTCAACAACGCTGGCATCACCAATTTGGCGGCCCTGCACCGGGGTTTTTCCACCCTCGAGAAAACCAAATACCGCAACGCGCCCATGTGGCAGATTGCCCTTGAGTTACAGGCCACTTTGCCCGAACTGCCCATTTTCTTTGACCCCAGCCACACTGGCGGCAAACGTGACTTGATCTACCCCCTGTCCCAAAAAGCCCTCGATTTGGATTATGACGGTTTGATGATCGAGACCCATATTGACCCAGACAACGCGTGGAGCGATGCCTCCCAGCAAGTAACCCCGGAGCGTTTTCGGGAAATTTTGGGCGAACTCAAGATCCGCGAAGCCTACGTGGATGACATGGAATTTAACACCCACTTGGATGATCTGCGCCACAAGATCGACTTGATCGACCGTGAACTGGTGGAGGCCTTGGCCGCTCGCAAGCACATGGTCGAGAAACTGGGCCAATACAAGAAGGACAACAACGTGACCGTGTTCCAGGTGGACCGTTGGATCAAGATTTTCCAGACCCGGCCTGAATGGGGCGAGAAAATAGGCTTGGACAAAAATTTTGTGGGACATATTTTCAAACTTATCCACGATGAATCCATCCGGGTGCAAACCAGCAAAATGATTGACTAAGTACCAGATTTATGAATCAAGGAACGCGGCCCGGCTCATGTCTGGGCCGCGTTTTTTATTGGCTATTACTGATAAAAAAGAACAATCGGACCATCATCTATTTGAACGGTCACAATTTTCAATTTTTTCGCCCCAAGTTTAGCTCCGCAAGAGCAATACTGGCCGGCCAGCACCCTCAGCCCTGAAGAGGCGGCATCTCTGGCCACCGAGGACAGTTCGCTGGGGGCAGCAAAAGCTAACCACCTGGCCGTTTAAAGCATCTGTTCGCCGGTGGTTCGGTCTAGCGCAGCGCAAAAATCTCCTTCAGTTCGACATTGGACAGGTTGCCCACCCAGCTTTCGCCTGCCGCAACGGTCAGGTTGGCCAAATCGCGCTTGACGAGCAGCATCTCGTTGATCTTTTCTTCAAAAGTGGCCTGGGTAATGAACCGATACACCATCACATTTTTCTTTTGGCCAATGCGGAACGCCCGGTCGGTGGCTTGGGCCTCTACGGCCGGGTTCCACCACAGGTCATAGTGGATCACGTGATTGGCCTCGGTCAGGTTAAGGCCCGTGCCACCCGCCTTGAGCGATAGCAGCATCACCTTGGGTACGGGCTTGTGCTGGAACTGCTGCACCATCTCGTCGCGCCGGTGGCGGCTGGTGCCCCCGTGCAGCCACAGTGGCTCAAAGTGGAACTGCTTTTTGATCAGGTCGACCAGTAAGTCACCCATTTGTTTGTATTGGGTAAACACGATTACTTTTTCGCCCACTTCTAATATATTTTCCAGCAGTTCCAAAAAAGCCTGCGTTTTGCCCGAAAGCTCGGGATCGGTGTCGCCTTTTTTGAGGTAGTTGGCCGGGTGGTTGCATATCTGCTTTAGGGCCGTGATCATCTGCAGTACCAGCCCCTGCCGGGTAAAGTTTTCTTCAGTGCCCTCTAACACGTCGAGCGAGTGGCTCAGCACACCTTGGTACAGGCCCGATTGCACTGGGGTGAGCGTGCACAACCGATCCTGCTCCACCTTGTCTGGCAGGTCGGAGATGATGCTCTTGTCCACTTTGAGTCGGCGAAGGATAAATGGCGCGGTAATTTTGCGGAACAACTCAAGTTTTTCTTGGTCGCGTTCCAGTTCGATCGGTTTGCTAAAAGTTTCGGTAAAATTTTTGATGGTCCCCAGATAGCCCTTATTGGCAAAATCGAAAATGCTCCAGTATTCGGCCAGTCGGTTCTCGACCGGCGTACCACTCAAGGCCACCAAATGATCTGCGTGGATTTTTTTGACCGCCTTGGTCTGGGCCGTCACCACGTTCTTGATGTTTTGGGCCTCGTCGATCACCAATAGCTTCCAAGGGTGCTCGCTCAGGATTTTCTCGTCAGAGCGGGCCACTCCGTAGCTGGTCAGCACTACATCGGCCTGCACATCCAGCGTGCGCTTGGGCCCGTGGTATACCGACCAGCGCAGTTCGGGGGCAAACTTGGCCAGTTCACGGCCCCAGTTGGTGATCAAGGTAGTGGGCAGCACGGCCAGTGCCTTTTTATCAACAAGCGCCCCTTCTTCCTTCAGTTTTTGGAGAAAGGTGATGGTCTGAAGCGTTTTGCCCAGCCCCATGTCGTCGGCCAGCACACTGCCAAACCCCAGTTTCGCATTTTTGTACAGCCACTCGTAGCCGCGCTGCTGGTAGGGGCGCAAAGTAGCGCGCACGCCAGCGGGCAAGGCAATGGCCGGGGTTTCGGCCATTTGGCGTATGAGGATACGCACTTGATCAGTAAGAACTACCTGAGTGCCTTCATGCTCACCCCCAAAGGCTGCCTGCAACAACTCACCCGCTGATAAGTTTGGCGGTTGGTTGATTTTTTTTAGTATATTACCAAGATCATGGCCGTCCAGAAGCACGTATTGTCCATTAATTTTGACCAAACCTTGCATTTCTTTGGCAATTTTTTTAAACTCCGCATACGATACAACCTGTTCACCCAGGGCCACTTGCCAGTCAAAACTGAGCAGTTGGGCCAGACCCACTAGCCCCTGATTGGCCCCGGTCGTGCCCTTGGCCGATAACTTTACCGAGGGCCGGGGGCGGGCCAGCCGCTCCAATGCCTTGGGCAGCAGCACCTTGATGCCCAGCAGCCCAATGACCGGCAGTGAGTCAAGCAGAATGGGGACAAACATTTCGGGATTGAAGCTCAAAGTATGGTCGCCTTTTTTTTGGAGTACTTCACCAATGGCCGGTAAATACTCCGACAACAGCGAATAGTCGCGCAGCACATCGGCCTGAGCTTCGGCGTATTTGTTTTTTTTACCAAATATATCCTTCAATTTGATGAGCGGCCGGAGTGCGTCGCGCTTGTCCTCCACCCAACATGACAGGAGGAACCCCGAGTTGTCTTCGTCCTCCTCCACTTTGAGGAGCGGAGCAAACTTTTTTTCTTGCAAGAAAAACTTTTGAAGCCACTTTTGAATGGCCGGCGCGGTTTCCTTGCGGGTAAAATGGAGGGAGTCAAAGGGCGTTAGACCAAAAAAGATGGCCTCAGCCTCTGTCCCAGCCGATTTGAACGCCTGCTTGCACACAAAATCGTCCATAAAGAGGGCCAACAGGGCTACAGCCTGTTCGGTAGGTGTGCGCGGGAAACGGGGCTGGCCCGCCATATCAAAGGCCAAGGTGTGCGGGGGGAGCAATTTGGCCAACAGGCCCACTAGCTCGCGCACCTCGGGCACCACCATCGCGGGGACCCAACGGACGCAATACCGCTGCTGCCCCAAGTCGATGAGTTGAGGCACAATGGCCGCTTTGCCCAACAAGTTGATGGCCGCTTGCCGGACCCAGTACAAGGCCTGCACCGCCGGGCAATAGTCGGCCAAATGGGCCAATGGGACGGCTTGTAACGCTTTTTCCAGCCCAGCCACGCCCTTTTGGCCATCCCAATACTCGTTGGACTGGTCGACGGTGGCCCGTCCACCCGCAAAAGCCAACTCCGCATCCAGAAAAATTTGGAAAAAATCGGTTTCTGGTTTCAGCGTAAATTTGGCATTGGTCGGGGTGGACAAATGGTTTTTGGCTTCGCGGCCTATTTTCTGGTAGTTGTCGGCAGTGATTTCCTTAAAATCCTTTTCGGGGCAAAACAGCGGCCGGTCGCTGAGCAGGCGAAGCAGGCGATCCTTGGCCCATGGCAACTTGGCAAAGTCGATCTGCTGCGCCACTAAGTTTGAATATTGGTAGTCCGGCGGCCACTCGTTCTTGTTTTCTGGCCCAAACAGGTCGTCAACCGAGCGAATGGGCAGTTGGGTGCTCGTGGTGTGGGTCTGCCCGACTGATTGTAAAGCCGGGAGCAAATCCAGATCCTTGAGCGAAAAAATGATAAATGGATTTTTGTCTATCTCATTGGCCATCATATAGATCACGGCGGCCATGTGCTTGCAAGGCACGGCAGAGTCAGGGCAGGAGCAATGCCCCTTTACCTCCCCCCATCGGGTGGGGAAGAGCGACACCTGCACCTTTTGGAGTTCCTCGATCAGGGCGGTGGGCAGTTCGCGGTTGAGCAGCTTGGACAGAAAAAAAGGGTTGTCCGAAATGGTGTCCAAAATATCGCGCTTTTGCAGAGCAGAGAATGGCAATAGGCTGATTTCCACCTTATACGGCCTAGGTGCCGAGCCTTGGATCTGGGCCTTGATCGAGTGTTTTTGCAATGTGATGTCTTTCACCTTTCCCGTGTTGGCGTAGGATTTGCCCCGGGGCAAGCGGTTGCTGTAGTCGATGTGCGACAGGGCCTCGAGCCATTTTTGGCCCCACCAAGTATTGCCGTATTGTTTAGCCATTGAGTTGCGAAGAATGGGATAAGATCAATTTTTGCCCGTATTTTCGTCTTTTTGCCAAATATACGTCCGTTGTTCCATGATTGCCAAAAGCATGGGCTATTTTGCGGGCAGAAGAATTTGCCGGAAGCCAGCTGCCCGCAATCTCACGAGCCACACCGGTTAGCTCAATAAGAAAACAGGTCCATGATTGCCAGTAACTTGCCCCACCCAAATTGCTACAAGATTTCACAAGTGATTGGCACTGCTAATGATTAACCGAATACGAGATAACTTGATGCTAAATTCTGGGAGTACGACTCATTAAGCTACAATAATACCCAAAAAATGGCTTTCCCCCATTTCTTGAAATAGCAGTCGCCGCGTTGCCAAGTTCCCATTGCTCAGCGCTGTTGCAACGCTGACTTCCCGTGGGATAACTTTTGAAATGCAACTGATGACCATCCGCCAGTCTTTTTTGGTTTTGCGGCCCGTGTCCACATTTTTTTGTATTATTGCCGGGTAGTCATCAGTGGGCTTGGCAAATTTTGGCACTTTAAAATTGGGGTTGGGTGGCTTCCCTCTTTACGTTGATTGATGATGGGGGAAATCAAAAACTACAATAAAGGCTCCATTTTATCAAAGCCCTAATCCCAGACTACCGATTTCAAAAAATACGCTAACTCAATTTGGATAATGATGAAATACCGAAAATTTGGCCGAACTGAATGGCCCGTGAGTGAAATTGGCTACGGAATGTGGGGCATGGCCGGCTGGACAGGCTCGGAAGACACCGAGAGCCAAGCGGCACTCGACCTGGCCGTTGAACTGGGCTGCAATTTCTTTGACACTGCCTATGCGTATGGAAACGGGCGCAGCGAGCAGTTACTGGGCGCGCTGCTCAAGCGCCAAGCGGGCCAGCAACTGTACGTGGCCACCAAAATCCCCCCAAAAAACTTGAAATGGCCCTCTCGGCCCGACTATGCCCTGACCGAGGTGTTCCCGGCAGAACACATCGTCAAATATACCGAGCGCAGCCTGCAAAACTTGGGGGTGGAAACGATCGATCTCCAGCAATTCCATGTTTGGGAGGACAGTTGGGCCCAATTGGACGAATGGCAAAACGCAGTGGTAAAACTCAAGAGCGAAGGCAAAGTCCAACGTTTTGGGATCAGCGTCAACCGCTGGGAACCGACCAATGTGCTGGAAACACTGCGCACCGGCCACATTGACGCAGTACAGGTCATTTACAATATTTTTGATCAAAACCCGGAAGATGAATTGTTCCCGCTCTGCCAAGCGCTTGGAATCGGGATCATTGCCCGGGTACCGTTTGACGAGGGCACGCTTACCGGCACACTCACGAAGGCAACCACTTTTCCGCCCGGCGATTGGCGGGGGACGTACTTCGTGCCCGAAAACTTGAATGCCAGCGTAGATCGGGCCGAAGCGCTCCGGCCACTCATCCCCGAGGGCCTGACCATGCCCGAGCTGGCCCTCCAGTTCATTTTGCACCACCCAGCGGTGAGTACCATCATCCCGGGGATGCGCCGGCCGCACCATGTGCGCCAAAACTTGGCTTGCAGCACTGCCCCAGCCCTCGCCCCGGCCCTACTGGCCCAGCTCGGGCAGCACCGGTGGGACCGCCAACCAACGGCGTGGTCTCAATAAAGACACAACTAACCAATGCCAAAATCCACCCCAAAAGTTGCAATCGGTACATTTGGGGTGGGTTTTTTACGGCATCAGTGAATCGATTTTTCGGTCATCACATCGGAAGCCAATAATATACCAGCCGAGCCACTGAGAAATAGACCAACAGGCCCAGCAGATCATTGGTGGTAGTGATGAACGGCCCAGCCGCCAGTGCGGGGTTGATCCCAAACCGATCCAAGATCAGCGGTGTGACGGTGCCCATGATCGAGGCCAACAAAACGACACTGAACAGGGCCACCGACACCACGGCGGAGAGCACAAAATTGTTGAACAGCAGCATATTGAACCCAAATACAAAGAGGGCAATGACCAGCCCATTGAGAACGGCCACCAACAGCACCCGGTACAGCCGCAAGAGCAGATGGCCCTGAAAAACGGTATTTTCGGCCAAACTCTGGATGATGATGGTCGACGATTGGATGCCCACATTGCCCCCAGTAGCAGTGATGAGCGGGATAAAAAAGGCCATCGCCGGAACCAGGGCCAGGTCGCGCTCGAACAAACCGATGAACCGGGCCCCCAAGATCCCGCCCAGCATTCCGATGAGCAGCCACGGCAAGCGGGCCCGAACCAGCAGCCACACCGAATCGTCCTCTTCCACATCTTCCGAAATACCAGCCACCGCTTGCAGATCTTTTTCGGCCTGGGCCTTGATCAAGTCCACCATGTCATCAATGGTGATGCGGCCCAGAAGTTGTCCCTTCACATTGACGACCGGAATGGCCTCCAAGTCGTATTTTTGCATGATGGCGGCCACTTCTTCGCCCTCGCGGAAGATCTCAACCGAGATGATTTCCTCAATGTAAAGATCAGAAATCAATTGAGCATCGCGGGCAATGATTATTTTTTTTAATGGTATCCGGCCCTGTAGCACGTCATTGTCGTCCACGACATACACCGAATAAATTTTCTCCACATTTTCGGCTTGCTGGCGGATTTCCTCAATGCACTGCCGCACCGTCCAATGAAGCCGGGCCTTGATCAATTCAGTGGCCATCAATCCGCCTGCACAGTCGGGTTCATAATGGAGCAGTGGTTTGACATAATTGGCTTGCTCCATATCCAGCAGGGCCAGTACTTCTTCGCGCTTCTTGACGGGGAACTCGTTGAGCAAATCTACTGCGTCGTCCGAGTCCATGTAATCGGTAAAATGGGCAATCTCAGCAGGCTGAAAAATCAACAAAAAACTTTTGCGGATATCAGGGGCAAGATTACTGATAATATCAGCAGCTATCTTTGGCGACAACAGTTGGATGACATACTTGCTGTCGGCGGCATCAAATTCGTCCAAGATGGAGGAAATGTCTTCGGCATACATCCCCTCGAGGGTGGCCAAAATGCGCCCGGCATCACGATTGGCAACATCATCCGCGAATTGTGCCAAAAAATCTTCGGTCAGGGCAGTGTTCAGCATAAACGTTTGGCAAAAGCAGAAGTAAGGAGTTAGGGTTGGCCACCCACCACACTAGCCCTGAGCAGTTGGCTGATACGGTAAGTATTACTGTTGTTGTTTTCCAATCCTTGGTTGATACAGTCCTGCCAAAAGTGGCTTATTTCTTTTTTTTGCAGCCCATCAAGTCGCGTTTGGTGGATATGCCACAGCAACTCAAATAAATGCTTGCCCCTTGTCAGCCTAACAAAATCGGCTTTTATCTGGGCCAGCAGATCTAGATCAGGGCAATCGTCAGCCATAGCGACCAAGTCACGGTGGTCGGGATTCCGCATCGTCAAGTCTATCTTCATTTCAGCAGCCCGCCCGCGCTGACTGAGATACACTTGCCCAGCAAACCAGTTGCACAACTCATCGATCATTTTCTGCCAAACTGGTTGCTCATCGGCATGAAGAAAACGCTGGGCTTGGCCATCGGCAAACAAGTCATTTTCCATAGTATAGCCGTTCGTAAAGTGGAAGCCCTCCCATTTGGGCGGAATGCCCGTGAACACCTCAAAGTCTTGGTCGGCGAAAAACAATATCTTCCGCTTTAATTTGGGCGATTCGGTTTTTACTCTTTTAAACAGTGTCAATAGGTTGTTTCGCCCACCACCTTCCCGCTGGCCGCCTTCCTTGACTATCCCCGCAAAGTCAAATGCAATCTGGCTGGCTGATAAATGGCGAAGGGCGATTTCCCGGTAAACTTGAACATCATCCCGGCCTTCTACAATGACGATGGGCGTATCCAGGATCGAGTTGCGGAGTTCGTCCATTATTTCGTCTATTGTCCTAGCTTCTTGCCGGTCCCTGTTTTTTTTCTTGGCCATACCTTACACCTCCACCAGTTGATCGTCCAGAAAAAACTGCTTTTCGGGATAGGCCGCCCGAATGGCCGAGGCATGGGTGGCCACAAAGAACTGGGTCTGGGGGGCGATCTCGCACAGCACGCCCAGCAGCAAGCGTTGCCAATCGGTGTGCAGATTCAGCTCTGGCTCGTCGATAAACATGATGTCCGGGCCGCTCATGGCATACACCAAAAAACTGAGCATATTCTTTTCGCCTGCCGACAGTTGGGACAATTTGACCCGGTTGGCGTGGCTGCCCAGCACCAGTTCCTCGCTTACTTCCACACTTTTTTCTAAAAAGAAGGTATCGATGTAGTGAGAAAGTTTAGTGAAGGGTGCTTTGAGTTGAGCCTCTTTCTGTTCCTTGCGCGCAATGTTGTCTTTTAACTGTTGGGCAAAATTTGGTGCGTCTGACGCAGCAGTTTTGACGAACTGCATAAATTCATCCTCAACAGGTTGCAGTTTAACCCGAATATTAGACGAAATCTCATTGATCAGCCCCCGAATATCGTCATCATCGGCATAGGCCACAAAACGATGCTCATTGCTGAGGTTGTTCAGGCGGTGAGTCATGCGTTTGCTAAACTCCCGCAGACCGTCGATTACTTTCTGGCCATCATCGCCATAACCGAGTGAAAAACCACCTTCAAACCGCCGGAACGTAGGGAAAAAAATCGTCTCTAGCGGAACCGACTGGATTTCCTCGCCAACCAACTGGCGCAGCTCTCGTGCTGACATATCAGTATGATCGGCTATGAATGAATTAAAACCAGTGGTCAACGTCATATCATAGTTGATGGAATACAATAAACTATCGCTTGGAACCGTTATTCTATCATAGAGGCTCTCTTTAGCGACTGTTTTGGTCAAGGTTATTTCGTGGGTTTCGGGTCGTCCACCTTTCTGCCCTAAAGCGTAGGCTTTAGCAAAAGAAATCTCTTCCAAGGCCAGCCGGGCGTGCCCGCTCACCATGTACCAAAGCAACTTAAGTAGGGTGGTCTTGCCCGAGCCGTTGCTCCCGGTCAAGATATTGAGGTCTGTGTGAAACTCAAAGGTGAAATCTTCCCTTCCCCAAAGTTTGTCAACCTTTAATTGTTTGATCATTCCAATTTTTTTGAGCAAATATAGGCATAAACCATCAGCGAAAACAAAACCGCCGCTAGCAAATGGCCAGCGGCGGTAAAGCAGATCGGCCCGGATGGGCAATTACGAACTGCACGCCTCGCAACCCTCGGGGTCGTCGATCGAGCAGGACAGGTCTTGCATCTTTTGGTCGTAGTCGCTGGGCTTGGCCGCTGGCTCACTGAGCTGGATTTCGGGCATGGCCTCGGGGCTGGCCGGCTTGCGCTGGTAACTGGCGGCACCGTCCACTTCGGCCGGCTCCAGGACTTTGGCCTTATTTGCCAGTTGCTGTTGCACCCCACCGGCGGCCAATGCCACTTTGTCCAAGGTAAACTTGATCGGGTCGGCCGCGGGGCGGGAGCGCAAATAGTACATGCCAGTCTTGAGGCCCTTCTTCCAAGCATAAAAGTGCATGGAGGTCAATTTGCCAAAATTCGGGTCTTGGATGTGGATATTGAGGCTTTGGCTCTGGCAAATGAACGGCCCCCGGTCGGCTGCCATTTCCATGATGGCCTTTTGGCTGATTTCCCAAACAGTTTTGTATAAATCTTTAATGTTTTGGGGAATTCCGGGGATAGGCTGAATCGATCCGTTGGCTTGGATGATCATGTTTTTCATCTGTTCATTCCACAGCCCCAACCGAATCAAATCTTTCATCAAGTGCTTGTTCACCACGATAAAATCGCCCGACAATACCCGTCGGGTGTAAATATTGGAGGTGTAAGGCTCAAAACATTCATTGTTGCCCAAAATCTGGGAAGTGGATGCCGTAGGCATGGGGGCCACCAATAGCGAGTTGCGGGCCCCATGCTCCATTACCTGCTGGCGGAGGGATTCCCAATCCCAGCGGCCCGACTCCGGCTGCACGCCCCAGAGGTCAAACTGGAACTGGCCCTGCGACAATGGGGAGCCTTGAAACGTTTCGTATGGGCCGTGTTGTTTGGCCAACTCCATGGAAGCGGTCATGGCCGCAAAGTAGATGGTCTCAAAAATGTCCTTGTTCAGGCCCCGGGCCTCCTCCGACTCAAATGGCATCCTGAGCATGATGAATGCATCGGCCAATCCCTGCACGCCCAGCCCGATGGGGCGGTGGCGCATATTGGAATTGCGGGCTTCCTCCACGGGATAGTAATTGATGTCAATCACCTTGTTGAGGTTGCGGGTCGCTGTCCGGGTTACTTCATACAGTTTTTGGTGGTCAAAACGACCATCGATCACAAATTTGGGCAAGGCCAGCGAAGCCAAGTTGCACACTGCCACTTCATCGGGGGAGGTGTACTCCATGATTTCGGTGCACAAGTTGCTGCTCTTGATTGTGCCCAGGTTCTTCTGGTTGCTCTTGCGGTTGGCGTGGTCTTTATACAACATGTAGGGCACGCCGGTTTCAGTCTGGGCTTCCAGCACTTCAAACCATAGCTCTTGGGCGCGCACCACCTTGCGGGCGCGGCCCTCGCGCTCATATTTCTCATACAGCCGCTCAAAATCGGTGCCGTAGCATTCGCTCAGGCCGGGCGCTTCATTGGGGCAAAAGAGCGACCACTCTTCGTTGGCCTCTACCCGCTTCATGAACAAATCGGGGATCCAAAGGGCCAAGAACAGATCGCGGGCGCGGTTTTCTTCTTTGCCGTGGTTTTTGCGGAGCTGCAAAAAATCACTGACATCAGCGTGCCAAGGCTCCAGATAAACGGCAAAGGCCCCTTTGCGCTTGCCCCCGCCCTGATCAATGTAACGAGCCGTGTCGTTGAACACGCGGAGCATGGGCACAATGCCGTTCGAGGTGCCGTTCGTGCCTTTGATATAGCTCCCCGTGGCGCGGATGTTGTGAATGGCCAAACCGATGCCCCCGGCCGACTGTGAAATCCGGGCGCATTGTTTCAGTGTATCGTAAATACCGTCCACGCTGTCCTCGCGCATGGTGAGCAAAAAGCACGACGACAACTGGGGCTTGGGCGTACCCGCGTTGAACAATGTGGGAGTAGCATGGGTGAACCACTTTTCCGACATCAGGTTGTAGGTCTCTATCGCGGATTCAATGTCTTCCATGTGGATGCCCACCGACACGCGCATGAGCATTTGCTGGGGGCGTTCGGCAATTTTGCCCTCCATTTTCAGCAGATAGGACCGCTCCAGGGTCTTGAACCCAAAATAGTCGTAGTTGTAATCCCGGTCATAAATAATGGCCGAATCCAACAAAGCAGCATTTTTGCGGATTATTTCATATACCTCTTTGGAAATCAGGGCGGCATTTTCCCCCGTCTTCGGGTCTTCGTACAGGAACAACCGTTTGATGGTGCTCGAGAAAGACTTGCTGGTTTCCTTGTGCAGGTTTGAGATCGCAATCCGGGCCGCCAAAGTGGCGTAATCGGGATGGCGGGTGGTCATGGACGCCGCAGTCTCGGCGGCCAGGTTATCCAGCTCCACCGTGGTGATCTTATCATACATCCCTTGGATCACCCGTTGGGTGATCTGAAAAATGTCAATAAAATTCATGTCGAGCCCATAGCTCAATTTCTCGATCCGGGCGGTGATTTTTTCTATGCGGACAGTCTCTAGCCTGCCGTTCCGTTTGGTGACTAACATAATGGGGACAACGGTTTTTTGACAATAAATAAATCGGAGACACGGCGAGGGTCAAAGGCTGGCTCCGTCAAATACTCAATGGGGTAAACAAAATTTATCACTGCTCAATGGTATTGGTCTGACATTTTCAGGATTGTGGCAACAGGACTTTGCCAGTGGCCAAAGAGTGTTGATTGGCAGAAAACGCGCTGAACCCGTCTGGATCCGTTTCTGCGGTTTTCCGGTATAAAATTAAGCAAATGAACGGACGCACCCAAATGTATTTCGAAAAAAAGGCCCATTTTTTTGGGCCTTTTTTCTAAAAGATTGACCAAAAAAAGGTTAGCGAGCTTAGGGCGAAGCAACACTTTAAAAACAATGCGTTTAATAATACATTATCAAAGAGTTAACTATGGCCAACCAATAATGTGCACACT
>JAYUVL010000036.1:0-3646 GCA_043754075.1 Cytophagales bacterium
ACCATTTTGAACACTTCGGCGGGCACGTTTTCCAAATCCATGATAATGAACCCATCTAGGGCATTGTTGAACTTGGGGTCAACATTGAATCCAATGATCTTGGAATTGAGCTGCAAAATGTATTTTTTGAGCAGGACGGGCAATTTGCTGTGGGTGGATTCGATCTCGGCAATGAGCAAGTCCAGTTCCTTGATGTCGTTGTGCTTGGGCAACAGCAGCAGCTCGGAGTCATTGAGCTGAGGCTCAAATTTGCGGCGCGGCTTGATCAGTTTAGCCAAATCATGGTCAAAATAATTATTCATAATAACTTTGACCAGTAATTCTTTGGATAAGTTGGAAAAATTATTGCTAATGCTCACCGGCCCAATCAGGTAACGATAGCCTGGGTTCTTGCGCAATGTGATCAATATTCCCTTCCACAACAACAACAGGGAGATGTGTTTGCGCTGGTAATCAGCCACTATAAACGACCGGCCCATTTCCAGTGAGCGCTTCAGAATCGGGGCAAATTTCTTATCAATCGTAAAGAGTTCGTGGAGGTAAAATCCTTTGATTTTAAACTTGTCGTACAGATCTTTACCCTTCCCGATCCGGTAAGCCCCTACGATCCGCTGAGCCTCCGTGTCCCAGATGAACAAATGGTTATAGTGAATGTCATACTCATCGATGTCAATGCTGTGGTTAGTGCCTTCGCCCTCCTCGCGGAAGGTAATCTCCCGCAGCCGGCCAATTTCCCGCAAAATATGGGGGATTTGGGGCGCTTCGGACAAAAACACCTCAAAATTTTGCATCGAACAAATTAGGTCCCGGCTCCTGATATTGGCCAGATCGGTCAATAATTTATCCAACGGGGTAGGCTCCACGATGGGTTCGGGCTTGGACAAAAAGCCCAACGGATTGCGGAAAAAGAAAGGTTTAAGCTTCAACGGAGACCCAAGCGCATAGGTTTTGGCCCGCAGGTAGCGCAGCATCTGGTCACTATCGGCAAACTCGGCGAGTTGCTTGGGCGAGATGGGCTTGCCGATCCGCACTTGGACGGTTTCTTTCACCTTGAACATTTCCGAGGGTAGCCGGGCAGTCCGCAGGTTGGCGTGGATCAGCCCCAATAAATTGAAAAATAAGCTATTACCCCCAGCAAAATACACCGGGACTACCTCCACCTTGGCTTTGGCAATGATTTTGCCCACCAGTGGGTGCCACTCGCGATCCATCACCCGGCGGCTATCGGCTTGGAATGCAGATACCTCGCCGGCAGGAAAAATCCCGATTGGGTGGCCCTGCTTGAGGTGTTCCAACACGGTTTTGATGGCTGAAATATTAACCTGTTTATTGGAGATGTTATCAAATGGGTTGACCGAGATGAAATATTCTTGTATTTCCTCAAACGCTTGCAAAATATAGTTGGCCATTACCTTGAACTCGGGGCGCACACTGGCAATGACCGCGATGAGGATCATCCCATCAATGCCCCCGTAAGGATGGTTGGACACGGTAATGAACGGACGATCGGTTGGCAGGTTGGCCAGTTCCTCCGGGGCCACTTCATAAGTAACGTTGAACTCCTGCAACCCACGGTGGATGAACCCCAGCCCCGGATGTAGCCTGGCTTTGCTGTAAACATCGTTTAACTTGTCAATTTTTAGCAGTTTCATCAGCGGAGTCGCCAATAAATTCAGCTTGAATCGATCCAGTTTAAGGGAAGAAGCAAATTCTTCGGGAGAGATCAAGGAAGGTTTCTTAGTGCTTGACATTTTGATCAGAATGATTTACTGAAATGCAGCGTCCGCTCCAAGCCAAGCCCAAAAACGAACTGTTTTGCGGTGGAGATGATCAGGTGCCAACTGGTCTGGTCTAAAGCAATTTTTTGATCAATTGCTCAACACTCATTGCTTCGGCCTCGGCCTTGAAATTGCGTACAATGCGGTGGCGCAGCACGGGCACGGCCACCGCCCGGACGTCTTCAATATCGGGCGAGTATTTGCCATTGATGATGGCATTGCACTTGGCGCCCAGCACCAAATATTGGGAAGCCCTCGGGCCCGCGCCCCACTCTAAATAGTCATTGGCCAGTGCCGATCCCATTTCTTTGCCTGGGCGGGTTTTGTGCACCAATTTGACTGCATATTCCACCACATTGTCGGCAATGGGAACCCGGCGCACCAGCTCCTGAAACTGCCTGATCTGTGGACCATTGAGCACATGCTCAACGGGCGTGCGTTTGTCCGAAGTGGTGCTTTTGACAATTTCCACTTCTGATTGGTAAGAGGGGTAATCGAGCCAAATATTGAACATGAACCGATCCAACTGGGCTTCGGGCAACGGATAAGTGCCTTCTTGCTCAATCGGGTTTTGGGTGGCCAATACGAAAAATGGCCGTTCCAAGGCATGGAACTGGCCGGCAATGGTGACCGAATATTCCTGCATGGCTTCCAGCAGGGCCGCCTGGGTTTTGGGCGGGGTCCGGTTGATCTCGTCGGCCAAGATCACATTGGCAAAAATCGGTCCCCGGATAAACCGGAAATTGCGGTCTTGATCCATTGTCTCCGAGCCCAGAATGTCGGAGGGCATCAGGTCGGGGGTAAACTGGATCCGGCTAAAGTCTAAATCCAGCGCTTTTGACAAGGTTTGGATCAATGAAGTTTTGGCCAAGCCCGGCACGCCCACCAACAGGCAGTGGCCCTGACAAAAAATTGCAGTTATTAACAACTGCACTACTTCATCTTGACCAATGATTACTTTGCCAATTTCCTGGTTGAGTTTTTTACAAGCCGCGAACATAGCATCCGCCGCTTCTACATCCGACTTAAAAGCCGGGGGGGGTACAGATTGTGTAGTCATCAGATAGTTTGGATCCCAAAATGTGGTTTGGCAAAAATATACCATCTCTGGCTATAATCTGCTAATTTGCCAAAATTGGGTTGGGAAACTGGCGTGATGGTGTTAACAATTCTTAAACGGCCATTTACCCAACGACCCCGCCAAGGCTAATGGGCACTGGCCGAGTCGTTGGGTAGCAAAAACGGCCAGATATGGCCACACCTACATTCTGGCATACAATTTTTTAATGTCAGCGTGGGTAATCTTGGTTTTCCAATCTGGCCCCAGGGCGTGGTTCCACATGTGGGTAAGGGCCAAGGCTACATCCGCCATTTTGTCCATTTGGGCTTCGGTCCAGTCTTTGGCCAATTGTTGGGGAATAAATATTTCGTGCTTTTGCACCATTTGGCGGAACTCGCGCACGCCCTCGGGATAAAAATCTTCCAACTGGTCAAAAATGATGCAATTGGCAAAGCAGTGGCGCGTCCCGAACACATAGGACAGCCCATAAGACAGCGCATGGCACACGCCCACTTCGGAGTAGGTGAGGCTGAGGCCGCCAAACAGGGAAGCCACCATCAGTTTCTCGTCCATTTCGGGGTTTTGGCCACTTTCTGGGCCCAGGTATACTTCCCGGCACAAATCCATGGCTTTGTAACCATACGCCTCGCTGTAAGTGTTTTTGAGATGGCCGGTCATCGATTCCACACAATGGATGTAGGTGTCCATCCCGGTATAAAACCATTGATTGCGGGGCACAGTGGCGATCAGTGCCGGGTCGAGCACTATCTGGTCAAAAACCGTCCAGTCGCACTTGAGGCCCAATTTT
>JAYUVL010000037.1:0-6262 GCA_043754075.1 Cytophagales bacterium
CCTGTTTTTGCAACAAAAAATCCGCTTTGACATGGGTAGCAGCAATGCCCCCGAACGCACTTGGGCCAGTTTGTTTTACCAATATGACAGACAAAAAGAAATTAAAATAGAGTTTGAAACGCTGACTGGAGCAAGGGAAGGGGGGAAGTTTGTTTGCAAAGACACTACCTATTCCGCAAGTGTTGCCCGAGAACAAGTTGATGAAGATTTTGTTCGCATTGACACCAATATCCAAGACGATCCAATTACCCGTTCCTCGTTGGTCTGCGAAAGTATTTCCCAAACCGTTGATGGTAAGGGGCTTAGCACAAGCATAACCGCAGTTAAGGGGCAGGCAAGGCTTTCAATATTAAAAAAAAGATTACCACTTACCTATTTCACGGTTTTCTTGCCCACCGGGTTCAAACCCCTTCCGCATCAAATGGCAGAAGGATTTGAGCAACTAAAGTTTCAGGGCCGGGACAGTTTAGTGTTGGCTGCGATCAAGATCATTGATAATTCCTTTGAACGGATTGATGTTTTCACCACTGATGGCTCGCCCCGGATACATTTAAAACGGGAAGGCGAGTCTTACATGCCCGTAAGCATGTTTGGGGATGCAGTCAATAAATTGATAGATATCGTGTTAAGGATTGTCCAACATCCAAATGGGATATTCCTGATCGACGAAATCGAGAATGGGATACACTACACCCACCACGAAGCATTCTGGAAATGGCTCATCAATCAAGCTATCACTATTGGGGTACAAGTATTCGCCACTTCGCACAGCCTAGAGATGATTCGGGCCTTTAACAAAGTGGCGATTGATTATCAGTTGACCAACGAAAGCCAATACATTGAAATGTTTCGTTCGGCACGCAGTGGAGAAATTGTGGGCAATTTTTTGGCTCACGATGCCCTTGCTTATGCCATTGCCCATCATCAACCATTTAGAGGGGAGTAATAATGGCCCAAAACACGAAAATCCTATTTATCGTAGAGGCCGATATTGACAAGGCTTTCGTTGAGCTATTGTTACAGTCACTTGGGACGGTCCCAACCGTTGTGGAAAGCATCGAGTTGGACCACCTGCACAATTTCGCGGGGACTGATGGCAAAGAAAAGCGAGGCAAAGATGCCTTGCCAGAAAAAATCTCGATCCTCCTCGGGCGATTGCCCAAGGACTTCCCGGCCTTGGAACATTTGAGCATTATCCTCGACCTTGATACTCCCAAGTCGCCTAATGGGGGAATGGACAAAAGTCTTTCCCTGGTCAACCGTGCTTTCAACAAAATAATCGGAAGCCAAACCAAGCTTGAACTTACTCAAGAAGCCCAGCATACTAATATTGAATTTATAAGTGCTGGAGAGACGATAAACTTGGGCGTCTCCTGTTTTTTTATCAAGGATCAAGCTGAGGCCACCAATCTTGATGAGCTATTGCGCCTTCTTGCTAGTCAGCCTGCGGTATTGGCTGATTGTTTTGAGCAAATGACGACCTGTGTTCAGGCAAGTAACACCAACAATCCTGCCTTAAAGCGTTTCTTAAAAGAGGGAACCAAACAATGGATAGGCTATTATTTGCGAAGTTTTGCGACAACAGATCAACTCAGTGATGCACAGGCAAAATTGCCTGAAGTGCTTAAAGTAAGAGGCCAATCTATCTTTGATCTGGAACATGAGGCCATTAGACCGCTAAAAATCTACCTCGCCACAGTGATCGATTTGGCAACCTAAAAATGACTAAGTACTATCGGAACAGATTGCTAGCCTGCCCACCGTTGCAAATCCGGCCAATCTTGGCTTAACTTGCGGCCACATTATCCATTAGGCTGGCAACAGATGTATTTAGGCAAGAAGATAGTAGTTGTTCTCCCGGCATACAATGCCGAAAAAACCGTGGAACGCACTTACAATGAAATCCCCTTCGATATAGTGGACGAAGTGGTACTAGTGGACGATGCCAGCAAGGACCAAACCAGTTTACAAGCGCGGACCATCGGTATTCACCACGTGATCACCCACCAAAAAAACCGGGGCTATGGCGGGAACCAAAAAACCTGTTATGACACCGCCCTGAGCCTGGGGGCCGACATAGTGGTAATGCTCCACCCCGATTACCAATACACCCCCAAGCTGATCACGGCCATGGTGTCGATCATTGGGCAAGACCTCTACCCAGTGGTGTTTGGCTCGCGGATCTTGGGCGGGGGAGCACTCAAGGGCGGGATGCCCATGTACAAATACATTTCCAACCGCTTCCTTACCTTGGCCCAAAACCTGTTGATGAACGAAAAACTATCGGAATACCACACTGGCTACCGGGCATTTTCCCGTCAGGTGCTGGAAAGTGTGGACTATCACAAGAACTCCGACAACTTTATCTTTGATAATCAAATGATTGCCCAAATTTTTGCCAAAAATTTCCAGATTGCGGAGGTCACTTGCCCCACTAAATATTTTGACGAAGCTTCTTCCATCAATTTGAGCAACAGCATCCGGTACGGCTTGGGCGTGCTCAAAGTTTCATTGCTCTATGCCCTTTCTCATCGCCTGGGTTGGCTCAAATGGAAGATACTGGCCTGAGGCCAATTCGGCAAAATGCCCAACCTAGTTGGAAGGGATATTAAAATTTCCTATTTTTGGCAAAAATTTTAGTTAGTCTTATTTTTTTATTTTATTCTAATGGACGGACAGAAAATCACTATCGACGGAACCGGCAAATTGAACGTTCCCGATGCCCCCATTTTACCTTTCATTGAAGGTGACGGTACAGGCCCCGATATTTGGGCTGCCTCTGCCCCGGTTTTTGAAGCGGCCGTAGCCAAAGCATACGCTGGCAAACGCCAAATTGTGTGGAAGGAAGTGCTAGCGGGCGAAAAAGCCTTCAAATTGACGGGCAATTGGCTTCCTGAAGAAACCCTCGATGTTTTCAAGGAATATTTGGTAGGGATCAAAGGCCCACTCACTACTCCCGTGGGCGGAGGTATCCGCTCGCTCAATGTGGCCCTGCGCCAAGAACTGGATCTGTATGCTTGTGTGCGGCCCGTCAAGTGGTTTGAGGGGGTGCCCTCACCCGTAAAACGGCCGGACCTGACCAACATGGTGATTTTCCGGGAGAATACCGAGGACGTCTATGCGGGCATTGAATGGATGACTGGCACGCCCGACTGCGACAAAGTGATCGATTTTTTGGTGAATGAAATGAAAGTCACCAAGATCCGTTTTCCCGGGTCGTCTTCCATCGGGATCAAGCCCATTTCCAAAGAAGGTACTGAGCGATTGGTACGGGCCTCGATCCTGTACGCGATTGCCCACAAAAAGCCCTCAGTAACCATTGTCCACAAGGGCAATATTATGAAATATACCTCCGGGGCCTTCAAACAATGGGGCTATGATCTGGCCGTGCGCGAGTTTCGCGACCACGTGATCACCTGGGAAGAGTATGACAAGCTGACCAAGGCTGAGGGCCAGGCGGCCGCTGATGCCAAAGCGGTGGGCAAGGTAATGATCAAGGACTCGATTGCCGATGCTTTCTTGCAACAAATCCTCCTGCGCCCCAACGAATACTCGGTCATTGCCACGGCCAACCTCAACGGTGACTACATCTCTGACGCCTTGGCTGCCATTGTCGGTGGGATCGGCATTGCGCCTGGGGCCAATATCAACTATATGACTGGCCACGCCATTTTTGAGGCCACCCACGGCACGGCGCCCAAGTATGCCGGGCAAGACAAAGTAAACCCTGGTTCGGTCATTTTATCCGGTGCGCTCATGCTGGAGCACCTCGGCTGGCAAGAAGCCGCCGACCTTATCTACCACGGCATCGAGGCGGCCATTGCGGCCAAGCGCGTCACCTATGATTTCCACCGCCAAATGGAAGGGGCCACCCTGCTCAAATGCTCGGAATTTGGGGCAGAGATCATCAGTAACATGTAACAATGAAGGCCGGGTAATGGGATCGGTCGGCCTACTTCGTAGTGTGGCCAAACCCAATCATATACAACCAATTGGTTATCAACCAAAAAGCCCCCGGAATTTCGAAAATCCGTGGGGCTTTTTAGTTGATTGGGTATCTCATTTATGAGCAGTGAGCAACGGCTAAAAATCTTCGCTGACGCTAAATTTTTGGCTAGCTTTGTCGCTCATCACACCTGATTTTTGGTATTCGCCCACTCGCTTCTCAAAGAAATTGGTTTTGCCCTGGAGTGAAATCATTTCCATGAAATCAAAGGGGTTGGGGGTTCCGTAGTGTTTGGGGCAGCCCAGCTCCACCAATAGGCGATCGGCTACAAACTCAATGTATTGGCTCATCAGCTTGGCGTTCATCCCGATCAGGGCTACGGGCAGCGAATCGGTGATAAATTCCTGTTCAATGCGCACCGCATCCGAAATGATTTCCAATACACGCGCGTTGGGTAGCCGATTGGTGAGGTAGCGGCGGTAGAGCAAACAGGCAAAATCGCAATGGAGCCCTTCATCGCGGGATATCAATTCGTTGGAGAAACTAAGGCCCGGCATCAAGCCCCGCTTTTTCAGCCAAAAAATGGAACAGAAACTGCCCGAGAAAAAGATGCCCTCAATGGCCGCAAAAGCAATCAAGCGCTCAGCAAAACTATCACTGTTGATCCAGCGGATGGCCCACTCGCCTTTTTTCTTCACACAAGGCACAGTATCCAGCGCATTGAACAACCGATCTTTCTCCGTCGGGTTCTTGATGTACGTGTCGATCAAGAGCGAATACGCCTCGGAGTGGATGTTCTCAATGGCAATCTGGAAACCATAGAAACATTTGGCTTCCGAAAACTGCACTTCGTGTAAAAAATTAGCGGCCAAATTCTCATTCACGATGCCATCGCTCGCGGCAAAAAAAGCCAGTACATGAGAAATGAAGTAGCGTTCGTCGTCGTTCAGATTTTCCCAATCTTTCATGTCCTGCGAAAGGTCAATCTCCTCGGCAGTCCAGAAACTGGCTTCGGCTTTCTTGTACATTTGCCAAATGTCATCATGCTCGATCGGGAACAACACAAATCGGTTTGGGTTTTCCACTAACAATGGCTCTATCAATGCAGTGGGCACTAGTGTTTCAGTCATGGCGAATTCGTTTTCTTAATGATAAACAATGAATGACAAGCGGATTGTTTTATAATTATTTCAATATAAAATATAACTATTTTACTATAATAAAGGAGGTAAGCAATTGCTCCTTGATTATCAAGTGATTGGAATGGCAGGCCCGGGGATAGCAAAATGCTTAGACAAATTTACGCACTACCAGCCAAATACCCCTTTGATTGTCCCAAATTTTCACTTTCAAAATATTTAATGGGAGTACGCTATTGATTTAAAAACCAGCGTGCTTATATTTGCAGACTTTTTCTTAAAACAAAGTTAGAATGTACGCAATTGTAGAAATCGCCGGACAACAGTTCAAGGTAGAACAAGATCGCTTCGTTTACGCCCATCATTTGGTGGGAACCCAAGAGGGAGACAGTGTCACTTTTGATAAAGTGCTCCTGTTGGACAACGACGGCACCGTCAACGTTGGAATCCCGACTATCCCGGGTGCGACCGTAACAGGTAAGGTGCTTGCCCATGTGCAAGGCCAGAAAGTGATCATCTTCAAAAAGAAGCGCCGCAAGGGCTATGTGAAGAAGAATGGCCACCGTCAGCAGTTCACCAAAGTAATGATCGAGAGCATCAATGCCTAGCATGAGCCCCAAGTTCATTCCCTGTTCAGTAGTTAGTTCCAACAAAAACTCAAAACCCTCAATACAATGGCACACAAAAAAGGTGCGGGTAGTTCCAGAAACGGTCGGGAATCCCACAGCAAACGCCTAGGCGTGAAGATCTTCGGCGGCCAAGCGGCCATTGCCGGCAACATTATTGTACGGCAGCGCGGCACTGTGCACCACCCCGGCAAAAACGTCGGTTTGGGCAAAGACCACACCCTGTTTGCTTTGGTAGACGGAGTGGTGGAATTTCGGCGCGGCCATGACAAGCGTTCATTTGTATCCATTGTCGAGCCGGTGGCAGCCTAGTCAGGCCCGTCCGCAAATGTTGTTCCCCCCAAGGATGTGAAAATCCTTGGGGATTTTTTATTCGCCTGAAAACATGAAAAGGGGCAATTTTAAGAAACAACGTGCTTAACGGGGAATAACACCGAAGTCCTAAAACTCAGGTGGCAGTTACTGAAAAGCCAACAGAGTAGGTATAAAGTTCAAATATTTATCTTTTATGATTGACGAAACAAGAAGTTACAAAAGTGGAGACAGATGTC
>JAYUVL010000038.1:0-3060 GCA_043754075.1 Cytophagales bacterium
TTGCCCCAACTGGTTACTGGAAACACCCGCACCCAATGTGGCCGTGGGAAAAAGATGTGAGCCTTTTAAAGTGGAAATGGTGGTTCGCGGTTGCCTGGCCGGTCATGCATGGCGCACCTATTCATCGGGCAGCAGAATATTATGTGGTGTCACGCTGCCTGAGGGATTATTGGAAAACGACTTTTTCCCAACACCTGTTATTACTCCAAGCACCAAAGCCAGCGAAGGCCACGACGAAGACATTAGTGAGGCCGATTTACTGGCCCAAGGCATAGTGGACCCCGCCGACTATGCCTTGTTGAAAAAATATACTTTTCAGCTTTTTGAGCGCGGTTCCCAACTGGCCGCCCGGCGGGGGCTGATTTTGGTGGACACCAAATATGAGTTTGGTAAACTGGACGGCCAAGTATATCTCATCGACGAGATCCACACCCCTGACTCCTCTCGTTATTTCTACGCCGACGGATATGCCGAGCGGCAGGGGCGGGGCGAAGGGCAAAGGCAACTGTCCAAAGAATTTGTCAGGGAATGGCTGATTGCCAATGGGTTTCAAGGCCACCCGGGCCAAAACGTGCCATTGATGTCAGACCTAAAAGTGGCGGAAATCACCGATCGCTACGTAGAACTGTATGAACACTTGACGGGCAACCAGTTTTTGCGCGGAAGTTATGCCACCATTTTGACCGATATTGAGCAACAAGTAAGGGCTTATTTGCCCAAATAACCATTAATTTTGTTCAATTATTTGTTTGCTACCGCAACTGCACGTGCACGCCAATGATCTCATATCTAAATGGGTTCCCAATCAATCTGAGTAATAACCATTGATTATCAGCCAAATACATTAATCTTCCAAATCACTTTACGCTTTGTTTAATTCCAAACCATGAAATATTCGGTTGAAAAACACGAGAAATACACTTTGTTTACCCTTGAGGAGGAAAAATTGCACACCTTGATTGCGCCCCAGTTGAAGACCGAGTTCTTGACCCTTTATCAGTCGGGCACCATCAACCTGATCCTGGACTTAGGCCATGTCAAATATGTCGATTCCTCGGGCCTGAGCGCACTGCTGGTAGCCAACCGCCTCTCCACCGAGGCAAATGGGACCTTGGTGATGGTTGGGCTAACCGAACATGTGCACAAACTAGTCACTATTTCTAAATTGGACAATGTTTTCACGCTTCTACCGACAGTGGCGGAAGCCATTGACACCGTATTTTTGCATGAAATCCAAAAAGATTTGACTGCCGAAGAAGAAGAAGACGATTAATGAATTACCGCGAAACCCTGCAATATTTGTATAGCAGTTTACCCATGTTTCAGCGCATCGGTACTGCGGCTTATCGCGCCGATTTGCACAATGTCCTTGCCCTGTGTGAATTTTTGGACCACCCCCAACACCAATTTCCAGCCATCCACGTGGCCGGGACCAATGGCAAGGGCAGTTCTTCCCATTTGTTGGCGGCTATTTTTCAATCAGCCGGCTATCGGACTGGCCTATACACCTCACCCCACCTCAAGAATTTCACCGAGAGAATCCGCCTCAATGGCCAAGAAATTGGCCAGTCCGATGTTGTAGCGTTTGTTGACCGCTGCCGCCCGGCCATTGAAGCGATCAATCCCTCGTTTTTTGAGGTCACAGTGGCCATGGCGTATGACTTTTTTGCCCACCAACGGGTGGACATGGCCATAGTGGAGGTAGGCTTGGGCGGGCGATTGGACGCTACCAACGTGATCCAGCCCCTGATTAGCCTGATCACCAACATCAGCTACGACCACCAAAACCTGCTGGGCCATACCCTCCCCGAAATTGCGTTTGAGAAAGCCGGCATCGTCAAGGCTCAAGTGCCTGTGGTCATTAGCCAATACCAGCCTGAAGTGGCAGCCGTGTTTGCCAGCAAAGCACAACAAACTGCCAGCCCCATTTACTTTGCCGAGCATGATTACCGCATCGAGTGGCAGGTCGACCAAACCCACTTTCAGGTTTTTCGGCGAGATCAGCTTTTTTTGACCAATGCCGTTTGTGAACTCAAGGGATTGTACCAAACCAAAAATATCGTGGGGGTGCTCAAAACGGTGGAGATTTATAACGAGCGATACCAAAAAAGCATCCAACCGGATCACATTCGCCAAGGGCTGGCTCAGGTAGTGGCCATGACGGGGCTAAAAGGCCGTTGGCAGCAATTGGGCACCAAGCCCTTGGTAGTGGCCGACACCGGGCACAATGAAGAGGGCATCCGGCAAGTGCTGGCCCAAGTGAACCTGACCCCGCACCAGCACCTGCACATGGTGTACGGGGCGGTAAATGACAAGGATTTGAGCAAAATATTGGCCTTGTTGCCCCCGCAGGCCACCTACTATTTTTGTTGTCCCGATATCCCGCGTGGGCTGGCCGCCGAGGCCCTGCGCGAGCAAGCGGCGGCCTACCAACTCCAGGGTGAGACTTATTCTTCTGTAATGGCCGCCTACCGAGCAGCCCGGGCCGCCGCTGGGCCAGCTGATCTGGTACTGGCGGGCGGCAGCACTTTTGTAGTGGCCGAACTGGACGATTTGTAGCGCTTCCGCCAAGCTTAACCAAACCTTAATACGCCGGCAGCGACACTTTCTATTTTAATGGTGCAATTTTGACCCAAAACAACCACCCATGAAACTCCGCTGGCTTGCCCTCCTCCCAATCGCGCTCATGCTGGCTTGTGCTGGCCCCCAAAATACCAAAATGAAAAAAGTCGACACTTCATTTGACATTCAGGGCCACCGGGGTTGCCGGGGTTTGCTGCCCGAAAACTCGATCCCCGCCTTCTTAAAAGCGCTGGATTTAGGCGTGACCACGCTCGAGCTGGACGTAGTGATCAGCAAGGACCGGCAAATCGTGGTTTCGCACGAGCCATGGCTTTCCGCCCGTATTTGCACGGGGCCAACTGGGCAGGCCATTGCGCCGGGCGAGGAGAAAAAATACAACCTGTACCAAATGGAGTACGCCGAGATCGCGCGCTGCGACTGCGGGAGCAAAGGCCACCCCGGCTATCCCGAACAACAAAAGCTGAAGGTGGCCAAACC
>JAYUVL010000039.1:0-4203 GCA_043754075.1 Cytophagales bacterium
GGTCAACCAAGTCTTGCCCTTCCAAGTGTTGCGCTGTTTGATGTCGGCCAGTTCAGCCCGCAAAGTGGCCATTTCCTGCTGATGGGGGGCGGCGGCGGCGGCAATGGCGGCGGGGTTCTCGGCCAGTTGCCCCCCTCCCTGGATCGAGGCGTAGATCGACAAACCACTAAGGGCAAGGGCAATGATGGCCAGCCCGGCGGGCACTCTTGGCCCGGCCAGCCTAAACAGGTCTTTAAACACGCGGTTGAGCACAAAATACTTGGCAAGCTCCAGTGTGCCCACGGTGGCGGCGGCGGCAAGTGTGAGGGGCCAGCCGGTGAGCTTCACGGCCAGTATGCCCTCAAAGTATCCGTACTCGCTCGCTACGCTGGCCAGTTGGGAAGCGAAGGCCAGTACCAGGGCGAAGCGGTAAAGGCCAATGTAGGCGGTGTAATAATCTTCGTGGCCTAGGGCGGCAAGGGCTTTTATCTCGTGCTGTCGGCGTGAAAAGAGGGCGAAAGGCCCGGCGGCGTTGTGGGTGTAGTTTTCGGCCAGTTGGTGGGCCGTGTGGGGGTGGCGGTTTTGCCGGTTACTTGTGAACATGGTTTGAAACAAAAAAAAGACCTACGGACGGTTGCGCCAGGAAACCCCCCCTGCTTTCGCAAGGGTGCGCAACCGTCCGTAAGCCAGACTTTTGATTTCTTTGCGGTCAAGGGTTTCCAGGGCTTGACTGCGTTACAAGAAAAAAGGTATAAAAAAAGATATAAACTTTGCTTTGATTTGTTTTAAATAATTGATAATCAATATATTAAACAAATAGGGATTGACTCCCTCCGGCTCCACATCAACAAAGGCCCTTGGGATGATTTCCAAGGGTCTTTTTGTGCGCTTTAGCAAGGATGAGCGTTGACTTTAAGAGGTCTAAGATATTCATGCGTCTTGTTGATTGGTTTGCCAGGTGAGTCAACAGCCTGCCCGCCAGCATTTCAACAACGGTAACTTGGAGCCGCGGGCCCATGCCTAGATGGCATCCGAAGAGCGATCGGAGAGCTTCTCCAAGCCATAGACCAGCCCAAAACCAAAGATACAGAGCAGGGTACAGTACAACAAATACGGCTCCTTGCCTGCCAGCTCGAGGTATTGGGTCGGGAGGATATTGCCTTCCAGTAGCGGTTTCACTTCACCGTGGCGATCGGTGTAGGTTTGCAACACTTGTTTCCAAGGCCAAACTTTGTTGAGCGAACCGACCATGAACCCCATCAGCAGGGCCACCGCCACATCGTGGTAGCGTTTGAGCAGCCAGTTGAGCACGTGGGAAAACGAGAGGATGCCTGTTAGGCAGCCCATCATAAACGTGAGAATGATTTTGAAATCAAAAGCGATCAGGGCTTTAAAAATGTATTCGTACTTGCCCATCAGCAGCAGGATGAAACTGCCCGAAATCCCGGGCAAAATCATGGCACAAATGGCGATCGCGCCCGACAAAAAGATAAACCACAGATCAGTGGGGGTTTCTACGGGTACGGCCACTGTGATCCAGTAAGCGATGGCGGTGCCCAGCAAGCCCGAAAGAATGGTGGGGATGGTCCATTGGTGGATTTTGCGGATCATGACCACGGCCGAGGCCACAACCAAACCAAAAAAGAAAGACCACACCATTTCGGAGTGGTTGTTCAACAGATAAAGAATCAATTTTGAGAGGGCCAAAATCGATGTGGCAATGCCCGAGAGCAGGGCCAGCATAAAACTGCCGTTCACATATTCCCAGAGTTCCTTGAACTTGAGCCCAAACAAAAGCTTGATGGCATGGCCATCTACATGGCGGATGGACGTGAGCAATCGTTCGTAAATGCCGGAAATAAAAGCGATGGTACCACCGGACACTCCAGGCACTACATCAGCAGCCCCCATGGCGATCCCCTTGAGGTAGATAAACAAATATTCTCTCACTGGATATAAATTAAGCGGTTTTAGCGTTGGCACATTCGCCCTCGCCTACTTTTTTGCCACATACGGTGCAATCCATGCCCTCATTGCCAAATTTTGAACTCAGGGTGGCACAAGTGCCTTGAAAAGCGCCGTCTTTTTTGAGGAACACGCGCACGCTCATCAGCAAGAAGAACGCTGCCATAATGGCCAGTGTAAAGAGGATGGTTGCCATATTGATCTATAAATTGGCCACAAAATTACACCAAGATTTTGCTAACCTAAGCCTACTGGCCCCATTCGTTCTAAATTTAATGCCTGATGGCCAATAATCGGCCCACTTGCTCAGCGCCATTGGCCAATAGTTCGGGGGCCCGGGCCATGGACTCGGACAAAGTCATGGGGCGGTCGGCAATGGCAAATATGCTGGTGACGCCCTGCGCGTACAGATCGCCGATACCAGCCCCCACTGCCCCCGCAAACGCTATGACTGGCTTGCCCAAAGGTTGGGCCAACTGGGCCACTCCCAAGGGCACTTTGCCAAATTGGGTCTGGCCATCGATCCGGCCCTCGCCCGTAATGATCCAATCGGCCTCGGCAATGTGCGCTGCCAAGCCGACTGCTTCGGCCACCAATCGAAAACCGGGGCAGAGTTTGGCATTGAGCAGGGCCGCCAATCCGGCACCCGCGCCCCCAGCCGCCCCAGCGCCCGGCCAATGGGCCATGTCCCTGCCCAAGTCACGGTGGATGATCTGAGCAAAATGGACCAAATTTTCGTCTAGTTGGGCGACCATAGCGGGGGTAGCGCCTTTTTGGGGACCATAAACGGCCGATGCGCCCAGCGGGCCAATGAGTGGGTTGGTTACATCACAAGCCACCAAGATTTCGGTCTGGGCCAGCCGATGGTCCAGTTGGCCCAGATCAATGCAGGCCAACTGGTTCAATTGGCCGCCGCCCAGAGGAATTTCGTGGCCAGTCTTGTCGATCAGTTTAGCACCTAGGGCTTGGGCCAGGCCTGCCCCGCCGTCGTTGGTGGCACTGCCACCCAGCCCGATGATGATCCGGCGGCAGCCCATTTCCAGCGCCTGCTGGATCAAGCGGCCCGTACCAAAAGTGCTGGTCACGAGTGGATTTCGCTCTTGGGCCGTCAGCCGGGCCAGCCCCGAGGCCGCCGCCAGTTCAATAACCGCCGTGGGCCCTGAACCGGTAGCGTCTCCCAGTAGGCCAATGAAAGCCTCACAAGGGCGCATGAGCGGATCAAAAGTAGAGACAAGTACCAAGCGCCCGCCCGTGGCTGCCACCATAGCCTCGGTGGTTCCTTCGCCACCGTCGGCCATGGGCAAGCAGGTGAACTGGGCAGTGGGGAGGGCCCGCCTAAAGCCAAGCGCGAGCGAGCTGGCTACTTGGACGGCACTGAGCGACTCTTTGAATGAATCAGGGCACAGGAGCAATCGGAGCATGGGACAGCTATTTGGGCAAAGATGCGGCCCAGAACAACAATAATCCAGTGTTTAGGACGTAAATTTGTTTTTGGATCCATTCTCTTGCTTGTTTTATGTCATCGAGCCGCGCCCATCAGCACACCCAAATCGTCAAGCAAAGAGCGGCCGAGATCGGGTTTGACTTTTGTGGGGTGGCCAAAGCGGAGTTTTTGGCCGAGGAGGCCCCACGCTTGGAAGCTTGGCTCAACCAGCACATGCACGGCCAGATGGGCTACATGGCCAACCACTTTGATAAACGATTGGACCCAAGGCTATTGGTGCCCGGGGCCAAGTCTGTGGTGTCGTTGCGGTATAATTATTACCCCGAAAAACAAGTCCTGCACCACGATGAGGAATATAAAATTTCCAAGTATGCGTACGGCACCGACTACCATTTTGTCATCAAGGATAAACTGAAAGCGTTGTTTGGGGCAATCCAAGCCGAAATAGGCCAAGTGGAAGGCCGGGTCTTTGTCGATTCGGCCCCGGTGATGGAAAAAGCGTGGGCCCAGCGGAGTGGGCTGGGCTGGCTGGGCAAGCACACCAACCTGATCAGCCGGGAAATGGGCAGCTTTTTCTTCATTGCCGAACTGATCCTCGATTTGGAATTGGAGCCCGACGGGCCGATCAAGGATTACTGCGGCACTTGTACCCGATGTGTTGATGCCTGCCCGACCGACGCCATTGTACAGCCCTACGTGGTGGATGGCAGCAAGTGCATTTCTTACCTAACCATTGAGCTGAAAGAAAACATCCCCACTGAGTTTGCGGGCAAGCTGGAAAATTGGATCTTTGGGTGTGATATTTGTCAAGATGT
>JAYUVL010000040.1:0-7043 GCA_043754075.1 Cytophagales bacterium
AAACAAAACGACCGCACTACCCATCAAAATGTACTGAAACTTGTGTTTTTCCCAAGCAAAGCCCTTGAACTTGAGGGCCAACAGCGGCAGCTCCGACACCAACAAAAGTGACATCACCACAGCCAGCCCCGCCACGACCCACACCTGCTGAGCCAATGGCAGGAGCCACCGGGCGAGCAGGTTGTTGGGGAATGCACCCATCAGGGGCAATGCGCTGATGAGCAGGGCATTGGCCGGCGTGGGCACTCCAATGAACGAATCAGACTGCCGGGTGTCCACATTGAATTTGGCCAAGCGCAGGGCTGAGCACACCGGGATGATGAGCGCCAAAAATGGCAGATAAGGTTGCCCAGCGGCTTGGAGCAGTTGATAAACGATAAAACCTGGCAGTACCCCAAAGCTGACCACATCGGCCAAGGAATCCAACTCTTTGCCGATAGGACTGCTCACCTTGAGCAAACGGGCCACAAATCCGTCAAAAAAGTCCAAAATAGCCGCCGCGTAGATCATGTAGGCCGCCCATACCAGATCTGGCTCGGCTTGAAAACAAAAGAGAATGCCCACACAACCACCCAAAAGGTTGCCGCAGGTAATGGCATTGGGCAAATGGCGAAGCAAGGACATGGCCAAAGTGTGTAAAATGAATGAAGCACCACCTTTTTTGTTGCGGTCAGCAAATTTGTGATTTTATCCCCATAAAACCCGCTTCGGTTGAAAATCGGGCCAATGTAATAAATGGCGCAAATTTCTGGAAAAATAATTGCTTAGTGGTAAGTGCTAGTATTGTCAATCGCGGCCCCGGCCAAAATACACCCCCTCCCATGAAACGAACTTTCTTGTTGTTCTTCTTCTGCATTTGGCTAATAAACGCATTGAGTGCCCAAAATTTCGGCACCGGCTGTCTCTTTGACCCCGTCCGCTACGACAGTGTACCGCTCACGGCTCCGCTGGTCCGGGGTGATTACAACCTGCCACGCGCGGCCTCGCTCAAAAAATACTGCCCCATTCCCCGCGATCAAGGGAGTACGGGAACCTGCACCGCTTGGGCAACGGCCTACGCCGGGCGCACCATTCTGATGGCCCAGCGCCGGAATTGGAATGGTTTTCAGTCCGTAACCCCGTACGCCTATTCGCCCTCGTATGTGTACAACCAGATCCGGCTCACCCCCGACTGCACCAAGGGCACCTACATCATCGATGCCATGCACTTGCTCAAGATCAAGGGAGTGACCCAGCTCGACCAGTTTGGTTTTGAGTGTGCCCGCACGGCCACCCTCACCGACCACCTCAAGGCCCGGGACAATGTCATCTTGGATTATAAGCGGCTGTTTCTCTACACTGGTGGGACTAAATCGGCCGTGCTGCCCTCGGTCAAAAAAAGTTTGTCCGAAAATAAGCCAGTGATCATCTCCATCAAATGTTTTGGTTCATGGGATCAGGCCAAGGGCGTATGGATTCCACCGGCCAGCCTCAACGATGTGGACAAAGGCTATCACGCCGTGACCGTAGTGGGCTACGATGACCAGTTGTACGGTGGCGCAGTGGAGATCATGAACAGTTGGGGGGCAAAATGGTGCAATAATGGTTTTATGTGGATGCGCTATACCGATTTTGAAAAGTACTGCGTCGAGGCATTCGAGATGAGTGACCATCCCATTGCCGCACCTCTGCCCGGCCCTAAGTCAACCGAGGGCGCGGTCTCCACTGTTTGGACTGTCAATAAGTTTGGCGGCGAAGTAGCCTTGAAAAAGACCGATGGCAAGTTGATCGAGACTTCCCTGGTTGGGGGGGTTTACCGCACCCGCCAGCCCCAAATGTCGGGCACGGCCTTCCAGTTTTTTCTGACCCACCAAGAACCGATCTACCTTTATGCCTTTGGGCTGGATCAAAAAAACAAGTGTACTTTGCTCTTCCCCCGCAACAACATTAGTCCGTTCCTTAGCTACCGCAAGGGCACCGTAGCCTACCCGAGTGAAAACGAGTATGTACAATTGGACAACAGCAAGGGCAGCGAATTTTTGATCATGTTTTATTCCCGGAGCGAGTTGAAAATCCGTGATCTGATGGCCAAGATCGAGGCCACGCCCGGCCCCATCATCGCCCGGGTCAATACTGTACTAGGTGCATTGGCCATTCCCCCGGGCGGCATCCAGTACAAGAGCAACTTACCCAGTTTCACGCTGCGTGGTGGATCTTCGCCCAATACGGGCAGCGTGGCCCCTATCGTCGTGGAATTTCTCCGCTGAGGATTGGCCAGCGTTGTGGGGGCTGATGGGGACGTGGCACCATTGCGGCCGGGGGGCCACCCCCAGCTACCAACCTTTCACCCCTATGGGGTTGTCGGGCAATGGCCGGGACAACCAGGCCCCGCCACCGCCAGATAATCTTTTTGGGTAACCGCCGAAACAAGGTTTTCTGACCACTAGAAGTGCAAAAACTGCGGGTTCGGGGGCGTGTTCGCCACCAAGCGCAAGCCCGAAGCGGTCAGGGAACAACTGGTGGCCGCCTACCTCAAGTTGTGGGTCCCTTAACCTGAACAAATCACGCTTACACTTTTAACGGCCAAGTGGCTAACTTTTACCTGCTCCAGTGAGTAGTGCCTGCTTGCCGCCAGTCAAGCACAGCAGGGGCTGCTGGCGGTTTCCCAAAATCAACTTTACTTTGTGGGTAAGTTAACATTTATTGGTACCCATTTTACACGAACAATATGCTCCAAGCTGAAATCCACACCCAAAAAGGTGTGATGAAAATCAATTTTTTCCCCGAAGATGCCCCTGGCACGGTGGCCAACTTTGTCAAACTGGCCCGCTCCGGTTATTATGACGGGCTGACGTTCCACCGGGTGCTCCCTGATTTTGTGATTCAAGGTGGGTGCCCCAATGGCAGCGGCAGTGGTGGGCCCGGCTACCGGATCAAATGTGAAACCGATGGTGGTAACCAGTTCCATGATCGTGGCGTACTGTCCATGGCCCACGCGGGGCGCGACACGGGCGGTTCCCAGTTCTTTATCTGCCATAGCCGCCGCAATACTGCCCATTTGGATCGCAAGCATACCGTGTTTGGCAAGGTGTATGAAGGGCTCGAGGTGATCGACCTGATCCGCCAAGGCGACAAGATGGACAAAGTGGTGATAGTAGACACTGATCAGCCAGCCTAATCGCCCGTTGGAACAAAAAAAGAACCCCAAGGGCTTTAAAAGTCCTTGGGGGTTTTCATAGCTGGCAAATAGAGTAAATAATAAAGTTGACTGACCCAATCATTTCAATGGTCTTTCCTTAACCTAATTGTTCCGATCCCGGCGATTTTCTCGGCGATCTTTCTTGTTTTCCCGGCGGTCGCGCCCGTCTTCCCTCGTATCCCGGCGATCTTCTCGGCGGTCGCGGACGTTTTCCCGGCGGTCGCGCACGTCTTCCCTCGTATCCCGGCGATCCTCCCGGCGATCGCGCACGTTTTCCCGGCGGTCTTTCTTGTTTTCCCGGCGGTCGCGCACGTCTTCCCTCGTATCCCGCCGCTCTTCGCGTTTGTCGCGCACATCTTCGCGTTTGTCGCGCACATCTTCGCGTTTGTCTCGCACGTCCGCCACTTTTTCGGGAGTCGGCTTGGGGGCCGGGTCGGTGGTAGTTTGGGCCAGCCCATTCTGTGCGGCCAAAAACAACAGCGCCCAGAAAGCGAAGGGAGCGACTGCGTATTTAAAAACTTGATTTTTCATGGCTTTAAAGTGGTTTTAAGTGAAACTCGGAAATAAGATGTGCGTCATTGGGCAAAGTTTAAAACCGGGCAAAACTTTTTTAGACCATTCAAAACGGTCAGGGGTTGCCAGGCTACGTGCTCCCCGCAAAAAAAGTAGTTAACAACTCGGCCACTTGGGCTGGTTGCTCCTCTATGATAAAATGCCCAGCATCCAGCGGACGCACAACCAGATCGGCAAAACACTCTTCGGCGTGCTGGAGGTAGGCCGGGATGATCACCACATCGCGCTGCCCGTGGATATAAAGGGTGGGCATGCCAAACGGCTGACCCGCGTAGGTGGCCCAGCGCTTGGTATCGGCGGGCAAGGCCCGGTAATAGTTGGCCGTGGTGGCCGGTGTGCCGGGGATCTGAAAAGTGCGCACATACTCGGCCAACACGGCTTCAGGGAACGGCTTTTGGTGGGCCAAGCGCAAAAAGTGGCGCAACCAGATCTCTTCGTTGCCTTGGATCATTTGCTCGGGCAAATGGGCCTGCTGCATAAAAGCTTGGTACCAAGTGAAGTTGACCCCGCCGGCTTTTAATACTTCGCGGGCAGCCAAATTGCCCTTGAGGTTATTGATAATGAGGATGTTCAAAATGACCAGTTTTTTGACGCGGCTTGGAGCCAACCAAGCCAGTTCTTGGGCCACCGCCCCGCCCCAGTCGTGTCCGGCGAGGCAAAACTCCCCAATGCCGAGGGTATCGAGCAGGGCCAACACATCGGCCGCTAGTTCGTTTTTGTGGTAGGCCGCCAGCTCGAGGGTGCGCTCCGAGTCGCCCATGCCACGCAGGTCTGGCCGGATCAGCCGCAGCCCAGGCCCAAAATGCGGGAGCAGTGGCTGCCAACAATACGAACTCTCAGGCCAACCGTGGAGCAATACCACCGGGTAGCCGAATTGCGTGTCACGGACAAAAAATTCGCCACGCGGGGTTTGTAGTAGTTGGGCAGTATCGGTCATCACGAGCTGAATTTTTCCAAAAATATAGTAAGATTCTGATAGATTTGCAGTTCAAAAAGGCAATCACCTCTTTCTTTGCCCCGCGAGAGGCCAAATAAAAGGAGAAATACCCATCCCAGCAATTATGTCAAGGAATAAATTGGAGCGTTTTCGCGAGAACCAACTGGCCCCAAATGTGTTTCAAGCGGGCAAAGCGAACTACGAAAATATGAAGGGGCAATGGCACCGCACCTACTTTCAAAACGATCGGCCCATTGTGTTGGAGCTTGCCTGTGGGCGGGGCGAATACTCGGTGGCACTGGCGGCCAAACATCCAGAGCTGAACTTCATCGGGGTGGACATCAAGGGCGCGCGCCTGTGGAAGGGCAGCCAAATTGCCTTGCGCGAAGGACTGACCAATGTCGCTTTTTTGCGGGCCCAAATCCAACAAATTGAAAACTTTTTTGCCAAGGGCGAAGTATCCGAAATTTGGCTCATCCATCCCGATCCCCGATCCAAGGATGCCGATGCCCGGCGACGGCTGACTTTCCCCCGTTTCCTGGCCCATTACCGCAACATCAGTGTGGACAATGTGCTGATTCGCCTCAAGACCGACAGTGCCAGCTTATTTGCCTACACGATGGAAGAAGTGCTGCCCAACGAGTCAATCAGTGAGTTGGTCTATACCGATAATTTATACCAATCGCCCTTGGTGGCCGATCATTTGGACAAAAACGGACAGCCGATCAAGACCAAATACGAAGAGATGTTCATGGCCAAGGGGTGCACGATTCATTACGCAAAATTCCGGTTGCTGCCCCCATTGGCCAGTTGAACCCCGTTTCTGGCGAGGGTTGGCGTACCTTTGCCAAGACAACACATTTTGCCTTCCTCAAACAATACAGTTTGAGGGTTGGTTTCATTGACGATTTGTTCAATGGGCCAATACCAAACCCAATTCCTTTTTTAGTTGATTAACCTTGACCATGAACTTTGAACTTTCTGAAAACCAGCACCTTATTGCCCAAATGATCCGCGATTTTGGGGCCAAGCATATCACGCCGTTTCGCAATCAATGGGACGACGAGCAATATTTTCCCGTGGAGGTGTTCAAGGAATTGGGTAAACTGGGCCTCATGGGGGTGCTCGTGCCCGAACAATACCTTGGTTCGGGCTTTGGCTATCACGAATATGTGACGGCCATCGTTGAGCTAGCGATCATTGACCCGTCGATCGGGCTCTCGATGGCAGCCCATAATTCCCTGTGCACCAATCATATCCTCCAATTTGGCAACGAAGCCCAGAAACAGCAATGGTTGCCCAAACTGGCCACGGGCGCGTGGATCGGGGCATGGGGCCTTACTGAACCCAACACTGGCTCTGATGCTGGCAACATGCGGACGGTTGCGGTGCAAGACGGCGACCATTGGATATTGAACGGAGCCAAAAATTTTATCACCCACGGCAAATCGGGCGACGTGGCCGTGGTCATTGTGCGCACCGGGCAAGTGGGAGATTCGCGTGGCATGACGGCTTTTGTGGTGGAGCGTGGTACGCCCGGCTTCACGGGTGGCAAAAAAGAGGACAAAATGGGGATGCGGCTTTCGGAAACCGCCGAAATGATTTTCACCGATTGCCGGATCCACCAAGACAATATGCTGGGAAGGGTAGGGGAAGGGTTTATCCAATCGCTCAAAATATTGGATGGCGGGCGCATCTCGATCGCAGCCTTGGCCTTGGGCATTGCGCAGGGCGCGTATCAGCACTCGGTCCAATATGCCAAGGAACGCGAGCAGTTCAACCAACCGATTGCCAACTTTCAAGCCATTGCCTTCAAACTGGCCGATATGGCAGTGGAAATCGAGGCTGCCAAGCTGCTCACTTTCCAAGCGGCCGAACTGAAAAATCAAGGCAAGGACGTCAACAAGTTATCGGCCATGGCCAAGTACTATGCCTCGGAAGTATGCTGTCGGATCGCCAATGACGCGGTACAGATTTTTGCGGGCTATGGCTATTGCAAGGATTATCCGGTAGAAAAATATTACCGAGATGCAAAACTTTGTACCATTGGTGAAGGAACTTCCGAAATCCAGAAAGTAGTGATTTCCCGTGCCATCTTGAAATAACCATTCAGAGACACAATGCCAATTTTTTACTCGCCAGATGAATTTCTTCGCCTTGCTGGCGAGTTGCCCGTGGCCGATGTTCGTTCACCGGGGGAGTTTGAGAACGGGCACATTCCGGGCGCGGCCAATTTGCCCCTGTTCAGTAACGAAGAACGGGCTGAAGTCGGCACGCTTTACAAACAGCAGGGCCAAGAACCAGCCATGTTTCGGGGCTTGCAACTCATTGGGCCCCGAATGGCCGATCTGGTGC
>JAYUVL010000041.1:0-3510 GCA_043754075.1 Cytophagales bacterium
GGCCACTAGGATAAAGGAAATGAAGGTATCCAGCTTGACGACGGTGATGAGCAAGATCAGCGCAAGGATTCCGCAAATGGCAAAAATGATCGGCATGGTAACATTGGGTTAGGGCAAGTGGCCAAAGGTAGGAAAATTGGGGAAAGTACCATCGGGCTTTCCCGTGCGCTGGGCTTTTTAGTGGCGGGCCATGCCGCCGCTTCATTGGCCTACACAAGGCTGAGGACTTGCCGCATGGCGGGCACAAGTCCCGCTTCGCTAAGAATTGCGCCAGGGAGCACTCCCGACACCCTGCTCTTGGAATGGAGGATTTTGGCCAAATCGGCTTGGGTCAGCCCCATTTGCTCCATGCGGAACTTGATGGCTTCTATCGGGTCGGGCGGGGGGATGGGATAGTGCGCGGCCTCGTAATGCTCGATCAAAACCGCCTAGACTTCGGCCTGGTCCCCGGCCAGGGTACCCGCTGGCGCGTCGAACAATTCCTCAAACCGGGCCCTGGCGGTAATCGGCCTCGGTCTTGAGGGGAAAAATGTGCATGGTAATGGGGCGGTGCTTATGATTTTCCTTATAAATGGCACCACTCGAGGTCGGTTCTGGCAAAAAAACCGGCCGCTAAATCAGCATAGGAATCGGTATTTTTTTGTCCGGTAAACTCAGCTAAATTGCCGTGGGGAAAGTATTTTACTTCTTGCCAGGGCCAAAGCTTTGCCTCCGGCAAGTGAAACCCGACATTATACGCCAAGGCCATGAAACGCACGCGTTTGAAAGGGGGGTATTGCTTGATTTGCGGGTATTTGTGGTGAAGAATGCGGTGAAAACACTTGAGATACATCAACTGCCAGCGTGGCTGCTCAAGCCGGGCCAACCGCGCTGATCTCACCTTGATCGAGTCGGTCCAGGGATAGGCCAATAGTTCCGCCAGTTCGTCCTTGGGCAGCGCGGCCCGATAATAGCCCTCGATCCGCTCGGCAAAGGAAGGCTTCATCTGGAACAGGCCCATCGAGAAATCGGTGCGCACTCCCCCAAGGTTGTAAAGGACGTACAGCCGGCGGTTTACCTCTTGCTCAATCATGTCTTGGGCAGGCGAATATCGCAATAGCTCGGGATAAACGACTGCCATCACTTCTTGCTGCTGATAGTGCACACTGGGCAGCAACTCGCAAACCAGGGGGGCCAGGCTGCGCGCCAGCGAGTCGGCCACTTGGTGCTTGGCCCGCAAGTCATTTGGTTGGTAGATCATGAGCCACCCTGCTATCAAGAGCGCAATTGCCCCCGCCATGTACCTTGGTTGCCCCCAACTGGGCAACTTTTTTATATTCGGCCAAGGTTTCAGTTTGCCTCCCATGCGTACTTGCCCGGTAAAACCCGCTCGCGGA
The DNA here is from genome assembly GCA_043754075.1 of Cytophagales bacterium. Taxonomy (GTDB): domain Bacteria; phylum Bacteroidota; class Bacteroidia; order Cytophagales; family Thermoflexibacteraceae; genus JALONO01. The sequence continues at coordinate 1,377 of JAYUVL010000041.1, forward strand.
GCCGGGAGGGCCTATTATGGTAAATTTGGTACGGACGGTTGGACTTGGGAAGTTCTGGCAGCTTTCTGATCTTTCCGTCCCACACCGTGGACTTGACCTCAAGCCTCGGGTAAAGCCGGCGCGGCTCAAAATAGGCCCAAGGCAGGCTGGAGCTGGCCACTACCGAGGTGGCCACTGAGTGGGTAGCTTTCGCTAGGTTGTTGATATCGCTCCCCCCAAAACTCCATGATTCCAACGGCAGGCCACCCAAACCATCATATTCGTCGGTCACATTGGGCATTTCGGTGGTGTAAAAGACCAGGGAGGCTAGCTCGCGCGGCTCATCAAAATAGGTGTGGCGGGTCTTGACCAGGGCCAACTTGCACGGGTAGCCCAAGATGACCTTGGTGCTGTCCAGCGGCACAACCTCGACCGTGCGCTTGGCCCGCCGCCCCTGCTCAATGGAGTCGGGGTAAACGGTTTCATTGACTAAAGGCTTCCTGTGCGGGTTGTTCGGACGGACGATATGGAAGAGGCTGACACGACGGACCCGCTGGCCATAAACTAGGAAATGTGTCTTGTGCGAAGCCAAGGGGATATCAAAAAAAATTTCAACAGTAATCGTTTTTCGCACCGCGCTGTCCCCCGCAATGAACAAGGTATCGGTCGTTTGGTATGCGGCAAGGTCGCCGACCCGAGGGGGTTTTTGGTAGCTCACCCAGCCCGTAAATGTCTGGGCCCGGACGAGGCTCGGAGCAAGGCCCAGTAGGAAGGGCACAGCTAAGCGAGCAAACAACATGAATCGGTGGCGCATCGGTGAACGTGGTTTAAAGGGTGGAAAATCCCCACGAAAGTTAAGCATTGTTCGTGGGGATACATAAACGCGACTGGGGTTTAATTTACACAACTGGTTGCGCAAGCCATGTCTGCCGATATACATTGCTCTTGCCAAACGGCATAAAAACTTGAGCAAAAGGTCTCGGGGTTTTCTCCCGGGGGAACCTGATCATGGCCCTCCATGCATTGGCTTTCCAACTGCTCTCCTTCGTCACTACAAGCTTCCGCAGTCGCGTTACATATGTCCAGGCAAGCACAAATGGCGGGAGTGGTGAAACAGCACGTGATCGGGTCTGAACACTCTACCCGGGCGTTTGGCATGGCTGCCAGCAATACCCGCGCGCGCTTGGCTACCGCTGCGTACAACTTCCCCCTACTTGCCAAGAGAACCGTCTTTTCAGATTTGGTTAGCCGGCTCATCCATTTAGCGAATAGGGCAGAACGGATGGTTTTGTATTGAATAATTTCCTCTTTGGTGTAAAAAACGAGCTGCAGATCGTGAAGTCTTTTAATAGGCTTACGATTATCGTTCTTAGTGTTTGTAATGATTTTCTGTAAGGTGGCTTTGTCCATTGTTGCCATCCGTGCAAAGCGCTTGTTACGATGTGCTTTGCTCAATTGTACTTGCTCGAGTAGATCTGGATCGGAGAGCATTTTTTCACCTACCGCCACCTGCGCGGGAGTTAGGTTGGCAAAATCTGGTATTGGCTGGCTCATATCTGGTACCGGCCCATCAAGCATTGTGTCACTTTCACCAAAATAACTGGTGCAAGAATACACAATCATTAAACACCCAGTAAATGCCGCCAGCAGCACGAGTGCTTTGGCCGACTTGCGCAATTGTTGTTTCATAAGACTCCCAAAGTTTAAAAGTTGGATTCAAGTGCTGTAACCTCTAGCACACAACAAAGGAAAAATTTATTTCTGGCTTTGTTGTAGTATAGTTTTCCTATTTTTATAGTCAAAAAATACTATTTTATCTGAATCTTGAGTTCTACGGCCAATTTCATTAGTTCTTCGTAGGTGGTCAAACCAAACTCGGCTTTGAGGTTTTCCTTGTGGTTTTTTGCCGTGTGCGGGCTGATGTTGAGCTGTTTTCCGATGGAAACGTTTCGGCTTGTCCCTTCGCCCATCAGGGCTAGGATTTTTTTTTCTTGGGGAGTGAGTTCGGGCGGGAGTGGTTTCATCAGGAATATTATTTAGTCTATCGCAAATCTACACACACACACACACACACATTTTCAATGTTAATTTGTTGTTAATTTTTCACGGTGCCTGTGTCCAGTAACTTGCTGGCGATTGTGTAGCAGAAACCTCC
>JAYUVL010000042.1:0-2352 GCA_043754075.1 Cytophagales bacterium
ATGAGGTCTTCAAAATCCCGTGATTATGCGCTGTTGGGTGCGTATGAATGGTCATTTTTAGTGGCTTTTGGCTTTCCAAATGCACGGTTTGCGAGTTAACCCCCTGCGGCCTGCCAAGTTTCTTCGGCAAAGGCAAACATTTCCAGGCCCCCAAATTTCTTTTTGTAATCATAATGGGAGGGCAGGTCATAGCAATAGCCGTGGTAATAATAGGTCTTGCCGTGGGCAATGGCCCAATTGATTTCCAATAGCATGGTATAAATGCCCAAACTGCGCTTTCCGTGATCGGGGTCAAACATGGCATAAACGCTCGAGACGGCGGCGTGGCCCAGGTCCAAAAAGCTGCAAGCCAGCAGCGTGTCTCGGTCATATACTTCCACCGCCACGGTTTGGCAGGGGATGCGGTCGGGCTGCTCCGACAAGAACGTGTAAATGCTGTCGGGCACATTGGCCGTAAACCGTGCCTTGTGCTTGGCAAACAGGGCCAATTTGGCGGCATCGATCACCACTGGCCGGATGATGGTTTGCAGATCGGTGTTTTTGCGCAAGATTTTTTGTTGGCTCGGGCTGGGCACAAACTGGCCCAGATTGACCCGGAGCGGGAGTACCCTGGCCAATTGGCCGGCGTAGATGGCGAAGTTGTAACGAAAAAAATAATCGCCAAAGTGTCGCCAGCCCTCGGCCAGCAGCGCGTCCAGCTCGCCGGGAGCAACCTGGGGAAGGGTGATAGCTTCGTTGATAAACCTCACGTTGTTGGGTGGCATGGGCGAATCGAGTATAATAGCGTTGGGGACGGGCCAACTGGGCCGGTGCACAAATCAAACAGATCAATGGCACCGATATGCAAGTTGGCACCAATAAAGTTATAATTTTGCCCCGACTTTTGAACATTTATCATTATCCATTGCCATGACCGTTTCCAAATTTACCTCCCGCAAGCCCGCAGTGCTGATGTTAGCCGACGGAACCGTTTTTCGCGGCAATGCCATTGGCCACCACGGCACTGCTGGTGGCGAAATCTGTTTCAATACCGGAATGACCGGGTACCAAGAAATTTATACCGATCCTTCCTATTTTGGCCAGATTGTGGTCAATACGAATGCCCATATTGGCAATTACGGGGCCAAGAACGAGGAGGTGGAATCGGCCAGCATCAAGATCAAGGGATTGGTAGTCAAAACATTTGCCGATATTTTTTCCCGCAACACAGCCGATGAGAGCCTGCAAGCCTATTTGGAAAAAAACCAAGTGGTGGGCATCAGCGATATCGACACCCGGGCCTTGGTGCGCCACCTGCGCAGTCAGGGCGCGATGAACGCCATCATCTCCTCGGCATTGACCCAAGAGGACGAACTGCGCCAAGAACTGGCCCAAGTGCCCGACATGGACGGGCTGGAACTTTCCAGTGAGGTGAGCACCAATGCCGCCTATTATGTGGGCCAAAGCAGCGCCCCCTTCAAAGTGGCGGTGCTGGATTTGGGCGTCAAGACCAGTATTTTGACCCATTTGGTGGCCCGGGGCTGTTTTTGCAAGGTGTTTCCGGCCAAAACCACTTTTGCCGAAATGGAACAATGGGCCCCCAACGGCTACTTTATCTCCAATGGTCCCGGCGATCCGGCCGCCATGGGCTACGCCGTGGAAACCGTGCAACAGATTTTGGCCGCCGACCGGCCCCTGTTCGGGATCTGTCTGGGCAACCAGTTGCTCGGGCTGGCGGCCGGGGCGCGCACTTTCAAGATGCACCACGGCCACCGGGGGTTGAACCACCCGGTCAAAAACCTGATCACGGGCCTGAGCGAAATCACCTCCCAAAACCACGGCTTCAGTGTGGTGATGGAAGATGTGGTCAAGCACCCAGATCTGATCTTGACCCACACCAACTTGAACGACCACACGGTGGAGGGCATGCGGGTGCGCCACAAAAAAGCTTTTTCGGTACAGTACCACCCCGAGTCTTCGCCCGGGCCGCACGACTCGCGCTATCTCTTCGACGATTTTGTGGAAATGATGAGAAACTAAGCCGGCCATCCATTTCGCCATTCATTTGCCCAGTAAATGCAGCAAGATTTTCAGCCAGCGGTCCATTATGCCCGCTTGCGATCCTTGGATCTGGTGATCGACAGCCGCCAAGTGCAATCGCCCGCCCGCACGGTATTCTTTGCCTTGCGGGGCAAGCATTATGATGGGCACGATTTTTTGGCCGATCTTTATGCTCAGGGCGTCCGGCATTTTGTGGTGGACGATCCGGTTAAGGCGGCGGCCTTGGCCCAGTCAGATGCGCAGGTGTATCTGGCCAGCCACACCGTGGCGGCCCTGCAAAGTTTGGTGGCCCACCATCGGCAATTTTTTACC
>JAYUVL010000043.1:0-2641 GCA_043754075.1 Cytophagales bacterium
ACCAGATTCAGACAGGTACCCTTTTCGGGCCTACCCGCCCAAACAAGGTTTGTTGACCACTAGCGTGGAACGTAATTTTAAACAACCTCATAAGTATCAAACTCTTGAAAGAGTTTGATACTTATGAGGTTGGATACTTTCGGTTGTTACCCAAACCCCCAGCCCGGTTTTGCACCGTGGCCGGGGGTTTGGGGATGATAACCTTGGCAAGGCGGAAAGCCATAAGTATCAAACTCTTTTGAGAGTTTGATACTTTCGGTTGGAAACCAAAACCCTAGTTGTTCAGAAAACAATATTTTGGCCTGTTTGCGGGCAAGCTTGCAACTGGGGGCTTGTCCCACCGATAACCCTGAAGGGGTGCCATGTTTATAGCCCAAGGGCATTGAGGGAAAATCAATCCCGCAGGGGTGGCAGGAGACGATGCCACCCCTGCGGGGCTGGGGACGTGGGGCCATTGTGGCCGGGGGTTCCCACCCCCGGCTACCCATATTTCACCCCGATGAGGTTGTCGGGCAATGGCTAGAACAACCAGACCCCGACACCGCTAGATACCCTTTTCGGGCCGATTGGCCTACCCGCCAAAACAAGGTTTTCTGACCACTAGCGTGGAACATAATTTTAAACAACCTCTAAAAGAACATCGGATACATTTTATTGGTTTTCAATGGGTTATTTCTTGACCATTGTGCACTGGCCATGGTTTGGGCAATGAGGGGGCAGCGAATGGTGCACGCAAAACTTCCGATTTTTTGGCAAATCCCAACCTTCCCCAACCTTTGCCGGCTCCTGACTGAGAAGGGAAATAAAACGACGCTGCATCTTTCATAAAAAATTGAAACTATTGAAACTATTAGTGTTTGCTTTCGTATTTATCCTCAAGCACAACTTCAAAGCACGATGGAAAATCAGGCCCTCATTTATGACGATCAATGCCCCCTTTGCCGCTGGTACAGTGGCCAGTTTGTCAAACACGGACTGTTGGAAAAACGCCTCCCCTTCTCGGCCTTGGGCGAAGGGCAACCAGTGTGCAACATTGACTGGGATCGATCGCGCCACGAGATTCCGCTGCACGATTTTGCCAATGGCCGCACACATTATGGACTGGACAGCCTGATCCACTTGCTGGGCAAACGCATCCCCCTCATCGCATGGGGGGCAAAACTGCCGCCGGTTTACTGGTTTTTTCGCCAACTCTATTCTTTGGTTTCTTATAACCGCCGGGTGATCATCCCCACCCCACCCGCTGCGACCGGCTTTGACTGTGCGCCCGATTTTCACCTCGGCTATCGGTGGGCATTTCTCGGGTTGGCGTGGGGGGTGGCCGTCAGTATCGGTTACGGGCTGGCCCAAGTATCGGGACACACCGCTTGGATGGCTTGGATGGGACTGGGCATGGCCGTGGCCCAAGCGTCGGCCGTGGCGCTGCCGGGCCGCCGGGGCGTGGCACTAGCGGGACAGTTGGCCAGCAGCCTCTTGGTGGCAACCCTCGCCCTGTTGCCGTTCATTGCCCTCATCCACTGGATCGAGGCTGGAAAAAGCCTGATTTTCGGGGTGGCCGTTGTAGTGGGCTGGCTGGTGTTTTCGGCCCAGCTCGAGTGGCGGCTGAACAAATTGGCCGGCCACCTCGGCCAGTGAGTGTTAATTTTTGTTTAAGTCCGGCCCAAACGACACCCCCAGACAAGGGTTGGCCCGTGCTTTCATAATTAAAACCGTAACTTTGAGCCACTTTATACTCAAAAAACGTTAAAACAATACACGTCATGAAAAGTCGTAACTTAAAACATTTGTTATTGGTATTGGCTGTAGTTGGCAGCACTTCGCTGGCCCAAGCCCAGCTCAATATGCCCCAGCCCAGTCCTGCGGCCAAGGTCAGCCAAACGGTTGGCTTAATGGAAGTGACCGTAGCCTACTCGCGCCCCGGCGTGAAAGGCCGCAAAATATTTGGTGATGTTGTGCCGTTTGGTTCGCTGTGGCGCACTGGTGCCAACTCCGCCACCAAAGTTACCTTCACCGACGAGGTGATGATCAGCAACGTAAAAGTGCCCAAGGGCGATTATTCCCTCTTTACCATCCCCGGGGCCACCGAGTGGAAAGTGAGCCTGAACAAGAACGCCAATGCCGGCACCGCCAACTACAAAGCCGAGGAAGACATCGTGAGCATGACGGTAAAATCCCAGATGCTGCCCACCAATGTGGAAAGTTTTACCATTGAATTTTCAAATGTGACCACCAACTCCGCTTCAATGGACATCAAGTGGGAAAAGACCATGGTCAGTTTCCCCATCACCACCGATGTGGACACCAAAGTAACGGCCCAGATTGAAAAAGCTCTTGACCCCAAGAAAGATGCGGGGCTGTTCTACAACATCGCGACTTACTATTATGACAACAATCGCAACATGGACAAGGCGTATGAATTGATCACCAAATCGGTGGACATGCAGCCCCAATTTTGGACTGTGCACTTGAAGGCTAAAATTGAGGCTAAAATGAAGAAGTTCAACGACGCCATTGGCACTGCCCAGAAATCAATAGAGATGGCCAAAACCGCCAACAACATGGACTATGTGCGCCTGAACGAGAAGTTGATCGACGACTGCAAAAAAATGAAATAAGCATATAAGCATTCTGTGTTCCATTG
>JAYUVL010000044.1:0-15739 GCA_043754075.1 Cytophagales bacterium
CCTATTTTTCGCATGAAGCAAAGTAAATTGGCCAACGATTGAACCAACACGCTTCCCTTAGTTGCAACTTACGGAAAACTTCCTAAGTTATTATTTTCCCGTTCACTATTTGGCAAAGTTTAGGTTTAATTTGGCGAATAATTAGGGTTTCCCAATGATAAAAAAGCTTTGGAGCAGTATTTCGGATATCGGCCGGTCAGAGGGGATGGCGCCTGGTCTTGCTCGGCAAACGAGCCTAGTCAACCAGCTCGGTTTGCTGTCCCAAGTCATGTTTTTGATTGCCTTTTCGCTCAACCTTCAGCAGGGCTACTACATTTTTGGCGCTGTGCAATTGGTGTTTTTTCTGGGTATATTGGTGATGTACTGGCTGAATCACGCCCACCGGTACCTCCAAGCCAAAGTCATTCTTTTATTGATTGGCTACTTGGGCATTCTGTCCTCTGCCATATTTCTTGGTCGTGCTTCCGCTATCCAGCTTTACCTGATTCCCTGCATGTTGGGCATCATCATTGTTTTCGATAAAAGCGAAAAACGAGCCGCTTTTGGTTTGGTACTGGGTTTCGCTCTCACGCTGTTGGCCATTGAACTGACCCCCTTGCCACTCAATGGTTTCTTGATGCTTTCCCGCTCACAAATAGTGAGTTCCTATCAAACAACCTTCTTTCTGGTGATCGGTTTGGTCTTGGCCGTTTTGTATGTTTTGCACCGGGCTGTGGAGGTATATGAAAATCGGATCGCGACCCAGCAGGCGTTCTACCAAACCATTATGGACAATATACCGGTCAGTATTGCCGTGACAGATTCCGATGGAAAGGCCCTTTTTGTCAATAAACAAATGGTGCCCGACCCACAGTTGCGCAAACGGGCCATTGGTAAAACCGAAGTAGCGTTTCGCCAAAGCTGGGGACGCGACCCAGAACGGGGCAAGTTCCGCTTTGAAAAGCTAAAGCTGGCTGTGGCCCAACAGGCCGCGGTCGAGTTTGAAGAGGTGAACCAATTGGGAAAAACTTCAAAGTTTTATTGGAGCATTTTCACCCCGGTATCGGCTCCGGTATTGGGCGAGATGTTGGTCATTAATACCCGAATGGACATCAGCCAGGCCAAGCAGCAAGCCGCCGCGCTCCGCCAGAAGGAAGACTTGTTCAAGGCGGTGTTTGACAATACGGCCGATGCTTTGTTTTTGGTCAGTGGTTATGGGGCTGTCATTTCTGATTGCAACTTGGCGGCGGTCCAATTGTTTGAGTGCCAAAGCAAAACCGAACTGGTCGGTAGGGAGGGCAATCGTCTTCAGGTGCACCCATATACAGAAGCCCAGCAGCGGGAAGTGGGCCTCAAGATTGCCAAAGATGGGCTATGGAGTGCCGAGCAAGACTTCGTAACCCAAAAGGGCCGGATTTTTACTGCTAATGCGGCTGTTTCCAGCATCCACGGCATCGACAACAAGACGGTAGCTATAGTCAGGCTATCTGATATAAGCGATCAACTAAACGCCCAACAGGCACTTTTGCGGGCCAAAGCAAAAGCCGAGGAGGCAGTCAAAGCCAAATCCGAGTTTTTGTCCCGGATGAGCCACGAGATCCGCACCCCACTCAATGCCATTGTGGGCCTTACCAACCTGATGCTCCAAGATCCCAGCACCATTTCCCAAGAATACATTCATACGATCAAGTTTTCCAGCGATACCTTGTTGGCCATAGTCAATGATATCCTAGATTTTTCCAAACTTGAGGAAGACAAAATCACGATCGAGCACATTCCTTTTTCGCTCTCCCAACTGCTCAGCCGGGCAGTGCTCACCAGCCGGGTTGTCGCCCAAAACCGGGGCCTTTACTTGCATCAACACCTAGCCGATCAAGTCCCAGACCAACTAGTGGGCGATCCGCTTCGCCTCCAACAGGTTTTGCTCAATTTGCTCTCCAATGCCATAAAATTTACAGAAACGGGCGGGGTTGACTTAACAGTAGAAGTGGAAAGCCGGGAAGGCAATACGGCTAAAATCAAATTTCTTGTGGCTGATAGCGGCATAGGTATTCCCGATCAAGCAAAAAGTGCTATCTTTGAGAGCTTTGCGCAAGCCAATGTTGGGATTAGCCGAAAATTCGGCGGTACTGGGCTTGGGTTGGCCATTGTAAAACGCCTTGTCGAATTGATGGGTGGAGAAATAGCGGTGAAAGATCGGGATGGGGGCGGCAGTATTTTTATGTTTATCCTTACAATGGATTTTTTTGATCAGAACACTAAAACCACACCTGTGGAAAGCACACCAACTAGCGATTACAATCTGACTGGGGTCAGGGTATTATTGGCTGAGGACAACAAAGTAAATCAATTTGTAGCCAAACAAATTTTGGGGAAATGGAAAGTGACAGTCGACATTGCCAATCACGGTGAAGAAGCCATCGCCATGTTGCGGGCCAATGACTACAACATTATTCTGATGGACATCCAAATGCCGATCATGGACGGCATCGAGGCTGCCAAGCGCATTCGGCAGAGCGATATGTCCGAGGCCAAGCGCAATATCCCCATCGTGGCCCTTACGGCCGACATTATGCCCGACACCAAGACCAGCGTACTGGAAGCTGGCATGGACGATATTATCGTAAAACCATTTGAACTGGACGAATTGTACCATTTATTGAAAAAACTACGCTAGTGAAGCCCCCAATTGGTAATTTTCGGTATGAAGTGAGGATCCAATCCGGTCGGTTATTTATCATGCTGGCCTATTTCATCATTGGGTTTGTCAATAGCACGCTGGCCCAAGTGCCCCGCTATGCCGATACCTTCACTTGGAACGACCGCTTTTACTACTACTCCCTCGATAATGACGGCCGAGACCCGGAAAAGTGGGATTTAACCTTGAGCGTGGTGAGCAAGCCCGGCGCCAAGTCAATTTCGGAATCCAACAAAGTGTTCAGTACCGAGGCCCTGCTTCAAATAGCTGGCCAGCGCATCACCCATTTGCGCATCTACGGTGCCACTCCCTTGGACTATGCTTGGGCGGTTTCGCGGAGCGAATTTTTTGAGACCGAATTCCAATGGACCGGGGGGCGGGTATCCTACACCGCCCAGGGCCGCAAAATTGGTAGTCCTGCCTACCGCAAAGAGTTGCCCCCCCAAGAGCGGGTGGATCGGTTCAGCACTGCCAAACTCGGGGTGGCAGAAGGAGTAAAATTGGCCATTTGCCAATTTGTGAAGCAATATGAGCCGCTGTTCCGTTTCCCCGAGGATGACCAGGCCAGAGCCAACTCATCCCATGCGGCAGGCCAACTGGTGCAGGGCCGGATCGAGGTACAGGGCCATCAATATGATTATGAAGTCCGGCGCAGCTTTTTTAACCCCGGTGATGACAACCTGAGCATCCGCAAGCAAGGCCAAGGATTGGTTTACAACACGTTGATGAAAATCGCCGAAAACGACAGCGCCAAAACAGTGGCCATTGATATTCACTACGTTCAGCTTTCGGGGTTATCGTGGCTGGTATTTGCCAATGATCTCTGGCGCGGCAAATTCTATTGGGGCACGGGGGCCATCGTGTGGGAGAAGTTCGGCACCGACATGAAAAAGGATGAAACCTCCCCCGAGCCCGCTTCCACTTTTGCGGTGGCCAGCGGCCAGCGGCCACCCACCGATGCCCTTATCCAAATAGCGGTGCAAAACTTTATTGTGCAGTACTATCCGGCTTTTGTGCGCTAAATGGCCGTTGCTTCAGTTGCCGATTGCTAAATTTGCGCTTCACATTTTCTCAAAAACCAACAGTGCTTTTTATGAAGACAATTAATGGATGCTTGGCCGCCGTTTTATTGGCCGGCTTGGTTGCTTGCGGTGGCGGCAAAACGTCGGAGACAACCACCGGCGGGGATTCTACTGCTATGGCAAACCACGATCACAGCGATCACGATCACGGAGTAACCGGCGACAGTGCCAAAAATGACAGCACCACGGCGGTGGCCGGTGATCTGCGTCCCGATCAAAACGTGTTCTTCGTTAACCTAAAAGACGGCGAAACGGTTAAATCGCCCTTCAAAGTACAGTTTGGGGTCAATGGCATGACAGTGGAGCCCGCCGGCTATGTGAACAAAGACAAAGGTCATCACCATCTGCTGATTGGCCTGGATGCCCTTACCAAAGGCGAAATCATTGAGATGAACGACAGTACCCGGTTGCATTTTGGCAAGGGCCAGACCGAGACTGAACTGAAACTGGCCCCGGGCAAGTACAAACTGACGATGCAGTTTGCCGATGGTTTCCACCAGTCCTACGGCCCACAAATGAGCAAAACCGTCAACATCGAGGTAAAGAAGTAATCCTACCGTGGTTTTCCCCTTTTGCCCGGCATTGCCCCTGCAAGGTCTCAGAGCGCATCAAGTCGCGGCGGTTTGGCCGCTGCGACTTGGCTTGCGGGCATGGCCTGATAAATCGTTATGGCAAATTTTATGGGCCAAGCGGAGTAAATCCACAAGAAAGCAATCCTCCAAGTTTTCAGTGCATCGGCATTTATTGCGATTGATCCCGTCGCGTCCTTGGTTGATGGCCAGATAAATAAAATCGGCAAGCTTAAGCCTCATCCAGCCGCCGGCCGGTCATGGCCACAAACAGGTCGTCGAGCGTTTTTCGGCGCGATCCAATCTCGCTCAGCGCCATATTGTGCGCTTTCAACTGCTCAATGAAGGCCGGCAGGGCCGTGGTGAGGTCCGCCACCAACAATTGTCCCCGGTAGCTTGGTTCGATGGGCGGGCCGAGGCGGTGCTGGGCCAATAGACCGGGCAACGTGGCCACGAGCTGTTCCAGCGCCTGGTGGTCTGCGGTGGCAACCTCGAAAGTGAGGATTTCGCCTTGGGAGTATTGGGCCAGTAACTGCTCCAGGGTGCCATCGGCCAAAATTTTCCCGGTGTTCATGATCACGATCCGGTCGCAAAGTTGCTCCGCTTCCTCCATGTAGTGAGTGGTGAGGATGAGCGTAGTGCCGCGTTGTTGTTTCAAATCGGTCAATATTTTCCATAAATCGCGGCGGGCGTTGGGGTCAAGCCCGGTGGTGGGTTCATCGAGGATCAGCACATCGGGCGTGTTCATGATCGCCACCCCCAGCGCCAGGCGTTGCCGCTGCCCACCCGACAGGTTGACGGTATAAGTGTTGGCCTTGGCTTCCAGATCGGTGAGGGCCATCATCTCATGGGCGCGGGCTTTGGTCAGGCCATAAAAACTGCCAAACAGCTCGAGCGTTTCCCGTACGGTGAGCTTATCGACAAAACGGGTTTCTTGGAGGGAGAGCCCGATTTTGGATCGGAGCTGGGTGGCGTGGTGTTGCCAGTTCAGGCCCTGGATCGTGACTTGGCCCCGGTCAGGGGCTTGGAGGCCCTCGATGATCTCTACCAAGGTGGTCTTGCCGGCTCCATTTGGCCCGAGCAGGGCGACAAACTCGCCCGCGCCAATCTCAAGGCTCAGGTCATCGATGGCCCGGAGGGTTTTAAAGGTCTTGGTGACGTGTTGGATCGAAATCACGAAAGGCAGTTTTGGGGTTGTGGGAATAGAGCAAAGATAGGATGAAATCAAAACGGTTTGGCGCCCGGCCCGTGGTTTGATTGGCAAGCGATGGCCAGATCAGGGAAGCGGGCTTTCGGGCCGGTTGATCAGCCGGACCCCCAAAGTGATGAACCACAGCACCGCCACCCCCAGCAGGATAAAAAACACCGCACTCACCGCCGGGTTATAATAAACGATGGCCCCCAGGCAAACCAGCGCCAACAACGCGGCCAGCAGCGGGAAGTAGGGATAGAACGGCGTCTTGTAAGGGCGGGGCAGGTTAGGTTCTTTGCGGCGCAGGGCCAGCAGGCTGAGCATGCAAATCATGTACATCACTACTGCGCCCAGCACCGACATGGTGATGATCTGGCTCGTCTGTCCCGAAAAAATGGCAATGAAACCGACCATCCCGCCCACAATCAAGGCCCAATGGGGTGTTTGGTACTTGGCGTTGAGCTGGGCCAAAAAACTGGGCAGGTAGCCTTCGCGGGCCATGGCATAAATTTGTCGCGAGTAGCTGATGGTGTTGCAGTGAAACGAGGCGATCAGGCCGAACAACCCTAGTGAGGCAAATATTTTTGACCAATTATTGCCCTTGCCCAAGGCTTGGGAGAGGGTTTCGGGCATGGGGTGGTCGATGTTGGCCAAGGCACGCCAGTCGCCCACGCCCCCACTGAGCACCATGATGCCCAGGGCCAGCACCACCAGCGTGCCAATGCTGGCAATGTACCCGATGGGAATGGTGCGGTTGGGGGTTTTGACTTCCTCGGCCACCATGGCCACCCCCTCAATGGCCACAAAGAACCACATTGCATAGGGCACACCCGCAAACACGTGGCCCGGGGTGAGGACCGGCGGGTTGTGGGCCACAAATTTTTCTACCTCAAAATAGGGAAAAATAATGGCCAAAAAGACCACCAACTCCACTACCGAAAGCAGAGTGACCACGAGGGAAAATTGGGCGCCCTCCTTGATCCCAAAAATATTGACCGCAATGAAGATGAAGTACATCGAAATGGCAGTGGGAACGACCGGGATGGCTGGTTCCAGAAAATTGGCATAGCTCCCCAGCGCATAGGCGATGGCAGGCGGGGCCAGCAGGAAATCGACCAAGGTGGCAAAACCCGCAATGAAGCCCCCTACTGGCCCAAATGCGCGGTAGGCATACGTAAACGGCCCGCCCGCGTGGGGCAAAGCGGCCGTGAGCTCGGTATAGCTGAAGATAAACGTGATGTACATGGCGGTGACCAGCAGCGTGGACCACAAAAAGCCGATGGTGCCCGAAACGGCCCAGCCATAGTTCCACCCAAAATATTCGCCGGAGATGACCAGGCCAACGGCAATGGCCCAAAGTTGAATGGTGTTGATCTCTTTTTTAAGTCCTGCGCTGGGAGGTTGTTCCATTTAGCAATTGGTAAAAGGCTCTTGGGGATATGTGCGGTTAAAAGTAGGCCATATTGCGAAGAGTTGGCCAAAAAATGGGGGCCACTGGCTTTTTTGCCATGTAATCTTCCCACTTGGTGTTAAAAAAAGCAAATGCTCGACGCATTGTCGTCCACTTGACAAATCATTAGATCGGCCAAAACTACTTTTGCCCGTCTAACATTTGTAACATCTCTGATGAAAAATACCATTGTTTTTTTGTGCTGGCTCTGTCCAGTGGTACTACTGGCCCAATCGCCCACCGTTCGGCAAAAACACTTTTTTGCGGAGAAGGGACTGGCCCTGGAAGGCTATGACCCCGTCAGTTATTTTCAACAAAAACCGGTGAAGGGCCAAGCTGCCTTCAACTTGGTGGATCAAGGAATCAAGTATCAGTTTGCCAATGCCGCCAATTTGGCCACTTTTCAGAAAGACCCCAACAAATATGAGCCCCAATACGGTGGCTGGTGTGCCTACGCAATGGGAAAAACGGGGGAAAAGGTGGAGGTGGATCCCCAAACTTTCAAGATCATCGACGGCAAGTTGTACCTGTTCTACAACCGTTTTTTCAACAACACCCTCACCAGTTGGAATGAAAACGAGGCGCTACTCAAAAAACAAGCGGATACCAACTGGCAAAAATTCATCAAGTAATTGCACCCATCCATGAACCGCCAAACCATGAAAAGTCAAACCATTCTCTCGTGGGTAGCCCAACTGGTGGCCGCCGCCATCTTATTCCAGACCTTGTTCTTCAAGTTTTCGGCCGCACCCGAAAGTGTGTACATTTTCACCACTTTGGGCATTGAGCCTTGGGGCCGGCTTGGTTCGGCGGTGGCTGAATTGATCGCCGTCATTTTGCTACTGTGGCCGCGCTTTGCGGCGCTGGGCGCATTGTTGGGGCTGGGTGTGATGTCCGGGGCCATCCTGTCCCACTTGACCAAGTTGGGCATTGTGGTTCAAGACGATGGTGGCACGCTCTTTTTTCTGGCCTTGATCACTGCGTTTTGCTGCACAGTGGTGGTTTACCTGCGGCGCTACACGCTGCGCAGCCTGCTGGCCAGCGCCATCCGGAAATAATGATGGTGGCCCAGCCGTTTGTTCTACCAATAAAGCGGCATTTTTGAGGTAGCGTTTATGTTGACCATCCACCACCAAGCCTCGATGCCGCACTCTTTTCAGCAATTTTGGGGCAAATTAACCCGCTATGAATATTGGCCGTGGTGGGTTTTTTATGCCCCTTTGTTGCCCTACTACCTGTATCAATCCCTTCGGGCCCGTTCTTTGGTTTTTGGTACTTCGGCCAATCCGTTCATCGAACTGAGCGGGTTGGTGGGCGAATCCAAACAGGCTATCTTGGCCCAGATCCCGGCCGCTTATAAGCCCGAAACCTTGTTCATCGCGGCTGGTACGGGATTGGCGCAGACCGAGAGCCTGATCGCCAATGCCGCAATCTGCTATCCGTTGGTGGCCAAACCCGACGTGGGCGAACGCGGAAATGGGGTGGAAAAAATCACTGATGCGAAGGCCCTGGCAAATTACCTGACTATCCATACCGATGATTTTATTGTTCAGGCCTATGTCGATTATCCGATCGAGCTGGGTGTGCTTTATTACCGGTTGCCGGGGGCAGCCCACGGCCGGGTTACTTCACTGACCCTCAAGGAGTTTTTGGCCGTGCGCGGAGATGGTCGCCACACCATCCGGCAGTTGGTGGGCCAAAGTTTGCGGGGCCAGTTGCAGATCGGAGCCCTGCAGGCCCGCTTGGGGCCAATGCTGGATCGGGTATTGCCCGAAAATGAAAAATGTGAACTGGAACCGATCGGCAACCATTGCCGGGGAACCAAGTTTATCAATGCCAACGACCGAATCACCCCGGAATTGCACTTGGTTTTTGACCAAATAGCGGCTGCCATTCCCGGCTTTCACTATGGCCGGTTTGATCTGCGGGTGCCCTCGTGGGCCCACTTGTACGATGGCCACCAAGTGCGCATCATGGAACTGAACGGCATCAGCTCGGAGCCCGGCCATATCTACGATCCATCCTACCAGCTTTGGCGGGCCTACCGTGATGTGGCCCAGCACTTACGGCTGCTGGCCGATATTAGCTTGGCCCAGCGGCAGCGCGGAATCCGGCCGGCCAGTCTCCGCCAAGTTTGGGCGGCCTTGCGGGCTTGGGGATAGTTGGGGCCAATCACTCCTTGTGACTGCGCCAACATTTTGTCCCGGTAAAGCAGCGTGGACGGGGCCACGATCAGGTTTAGGGTCAGAATGAGGTGCGGATAACCCTGATTGAGGCCAATTTTGATGATGGCCAAATGATAGATGGTGTGCTCGATCAAGTACCCAAGATCCCGCGCCAAACTACTGGCAATGGCACCCGGTGTGCTTTGGTTTTCTATCCAGCGTTCACGGTCGGCCAAGGGTTGTGCCAACTGTGCCCAAAGCGCTTCGGCACAGGTAAGGGCGCGGCCAAGATCGGCCCCAATATGGGCATCACGCCGGCGATCGTCGTAGGACACCTGGCTGCGCGAAGGCAGCAACAACGTGCTTCGCAAATGACCCCAGTCACTAAGCTATTTTCCAAAAATTTGGAAAATAGCTTTTCTCTCCCTAAACTTGCTACACATACCTACATTCTTTGGTTTTGCCGGAAAAATCTTTTGGTTCTTCCCATAAAGCCCCATGTAAGGCTGTTCTTTGTTTAACTATTTTCCCCATTTCTTCATGAAACATTTATTCTCTTTGGTCTTATTGGCGAGCCTAGTTTGCCTTGAGGTCCATGCCCAAAGTTTGTCCATCAACACCGATGGCTCGGCTGCCAATGCGTCAGCAATTCTCGATGTCAAAAGCACCACGCAAGGCATGCTTATCCCGCGCATGACTGCTGCCCAACGCACTGCCATTACGGGGGTGGCTGGCCTGCTGGTCTATCAAACCGATGCCCCCGCAGGCTTTTACTTTCACAATGGCTCGGTTTGGGTGTCCCTAAATGCCACCACCGATGCCGCTGCACTCACTTCGGGCACTTTGCCCGCTGCCCGGATGCCAGCCCTCACGGGTGATGTAACTTCTGCGGCCAACTCAACTGCCACCACCATTGCCAATAATGCCGTGACCAACGTAAAGGTAAATGATGTGGCCATCTCTAAACTCACGGGGACGGTAGGGGTAAAGTACTATATGGTGGTAGCGGGTGTTTTCCCAGCCGCTGGCGGCTGTGATGGCGGATGCCTAGGGTCTATTGTCATACGTCCTAGCAACACCAATTACGTGGGTATGTTACGACCTTGCGATGGACAACTACTAACTATTGCCGGTAATAGTGCTTTGTATGACATTATTGGAACAACTTATGGTGGGAATGGAACCACCAATTTTGCCCTGCCAAATTTGAACAATGCCAATGCAATGCCCAAAGGACAATAAACTTTGGGGCCTTTGGATTCCGCTAAAAAATGGTTTTGGGTTCAATCGATCAGCGGGAACTGTCGGGTACATTTCACTCAAGCGGGTCTGGCAATAGGCCAGCACCCGTTGGGTGGCCCGCGGACCTGTACACCAAGAGCGTTTGCGCCAAGAACTTTGTGGTGGTCACCACCGATGGCAGCCCCGCCAATGTGGCGTTTTCCTCAACTGCCGTGGCCAAAGCGAAGTATGGGAAGCCTTTGGCCAATTATTTTTTTGGTTTGACCACAGTTTTGCCTTTCCCTTCGATGGATTGTGTAGCTTTATACGCTCAAACCATCCCCTTGCCCATTGTCAATTTAAACGGAGAACAAATGAAAATAGCTTTCCTTTTGGCATTGCTCGCTACCAGTATTTGCGCCGTGTCCCATGCCCAATCTGTGGCGGTCAATACTGATGGCGCCGCCGCCGACAATTCGGCCATTCTGGATGTGAAAAGCACGGCCAAAGGCTTGCTCGTCCCGCGCATGACCGATACCCAACGCACGGGGATCAGTAACCCAGCTACCGGTTTGTTAGTTGATCAAACCAAGGGTACGGTGGGCTTTTACTACAATGCAGGCCCACCAGCCACCCCCAGTTGCATTCGCCTCTAACGACGGGGTGACCAGCATCGCCAACGGTGGTGGAGCTACCACCATTGACTTAAACTGCCGCGAAGGCTCTTATATGATTGCCCGGCCCGTGGACTAACGATTGATCTAGCAAAAAGCGCAAACAAATGTGCCTCATCTATTAACTTAAAACGAAACCCATGAAAAAAATCACACTTCTCAGCGTTTTAGCCTTGGCTTTGGCCACTCAGGCCCAGGCCCAAGGCATCAGGGCCGACGGGGCCATCCGGCTGGTGGCCAGCGGGGCCATCCAACTGGTGGCCGACGGCGGCGTAAGCATCAATGCTGGGGCCACCTTCACCAACTCGCCCACCTCCACCGTCCGGCTGTCGGGGGCCAACCAAAGTGCCAATTTTGGGGCTGGTACCACCTTGGGCATTTTGCTGGCCGAAGGCACAGGCAACAAAACCCTCCAAAGCAACGTTTCCTGCGCCACCCTGACAGTAAACAGTGGATCCACGTTCATTGTCCCAGCCAATGTAGCAGCTACCGTCACCAGCCAGCTCAACTACGCGGGCAATGTCACGGTGCAAAGTGGCGGCGCGCTGATCCAGACCACGGGCAGCACCTTGGGCACCAGTTCGGGGACTTTCTCGGTGCTCCGCACTGGCACCGGGGGCACTGTTGGTTCCCCGCGCTATAACTATTGGGCCTCGCCAGTGGCCAACTTCCCAGTGACCAATGTCCCTGCGTTCGCGATCAATGCCCTACCCTTGCGGTTTACCTTCAACAATGGCACGGGGGTGTGGGACGTGGCCAACGCTGGCAATATGGCCTCTACCCAAGGCTATGCCGTGGTGAATGGGGGCAACCTGACCTTCACCGGAACGGGCGCAGCCAATGCCGTCCACAACGGCACCTACACGCCAGCCGTAGGGCCTGGTTTCAACTTGGTGGGCAATCCCTACCCTTCGCCGCTGCGGATAAGCACTTTCATGGCGGCGAATCCCACTCTGGACGGGTCAGTTTGGTTCTGGAACGACAGCGGCGGTTACGTGACGGTGACCGGCACGGGCAATTATGTAGTCAGCACGGGCATCAACCCCGACCAGTTGCAAGTGGCCAACACCCAAGGCTTCTTTGTGCGGCGCATCGGGGCGGGCACTACCATTACTTTCAACAACGCCCAGCGCGAAGCAGGCAACCCCACTTTTTACCGGGGCGAGGAAAGCATGGGCCGGTTCAAACTGGCCGTGACTGCTGCCAACGGTCTGCGCGACTATGTGTTGGCTGGGTTCCGGGATGATTTCACCCCCACGTTTGACCGGGGTTTTGATGGCGAAAAAATGGATGGCAACAACCGGCTGGGCATGGCCGCCGTGCAGGCCGACCGCCGTTACATGAACGTGGCCCTGCCCACCGCCGAGCGATTGCTGTTGCCCCTGACCCTCCACCTAGCCGAGGCTGGGGCCTACACTTTTGCCGCTGAGGCAATTGAAAGCCCCATTGGCCAAAAGCTTTTTCTGGAAGACCGCCAAACTGGCGAATTCTACTACCTGCAACCGGGTCGCCACCATACCCTGAACCTGCCGGCCGGCAATTATCAGGACCGATTCTTCCTGCGGGCTTCGGGCGAGGTGGTGGGGCAAAATGCCCAGTCAGGTGAAACAGTCAGTGCCTATTCTTTTGACCGCGACTTATTTGTTGACGCTAGTGAAAAAGCCGAGGTCCGCCTCTACAATACAATGGGCGTCCTGATCCAATGCTGGCCCAATGTGCCCGCAGGCCGTCTGAGCCGCCTCAACGTGGATATCCCCCTCGCGGGCGTGTTTGTGGTGCGCCTGACCAGTGCCTCGGGCACGGTTGAGCAGCGGGTGTGGCTGGAGAGATAGCAACCCCAATCATTGCGCAAAAAAGAGAAAGACCAAGAACCCAGCTCGGGTCCTTGGTCTTTTTTACGTGAGGAAATAATTGGGCAGGGAGCACTAACCGTACCAGTGGCCAACTAGCGGGAGAGCCACACCCGCTGCTCAATGGTCTGGTTCGGTGTCACCAATTTCACGATATAAACCCCTGACCGGCTGACTTGGGAGGCGACTTTTTGGGGCACATTGCCCAGTTTCAACCGCGCAAACCGCGCCACTTTAACCCCCATCAGGTCATAAACGGTCAATTCGGCTTCCTCCTCGGCCACCCTCCCGGTGCGCAGGTAGAGTTGGTCTTCGTGGCTATACACCACGATGCCATTGCCAGCTTGATAGTCTGCTACTTGGCCAAAGCGCAGGAAGAAACGCCCATCGTGTTGGCCCGCCGCCAATGGGATGGTGTGCGTCAAAGCAGGGTGGAGGTCATACAAACGGCCCGTGAGGCGATCCTCCAAGAATAGGGGCTGGCCAATCCGATGGGCCACTTGCGGCGCAGCAAATTCATAAGCACCAGCCTGTTGCACGCGCAGAGCCAGGGGAATGGCAGCAGGCGACTGCGCATTGGGTAGGGCCAAAGTTCCCCACTCGCGGTTTTCCCAGCCCAAGGCGAGGTTGAGGCCAGTCGGGTTATCCATTTTATAGGAGTCATAGCGGGGATCGAAATCATTGGTAAACAAGTTCCCCAGTCCCAAATAGGTGTGATCCGCAAAGCCGTCATCACTGGTAACGGACAGTGCCAGCCGCTCATAGTCTTGCCCTTCATCGCGATTGAGCATTTGGTTGTTGCCCGATGCGCGGTGCAAGTTCTTGAACACTACCGTGCCCGCCGTATTGGCCCGGACAAAAAACCCGCGCGCCGTGGGCACATACCGTACCCCCGAAAGTTCATTGGCTATCGTGTAAGTGGGGCTCCCCTGCCCCGTAGCGTTGTCAAACCAAAGCCAAGCCGTGCCGTTCAATTCGCTGTTGTCGGGGTCGGTGAAAAACGTGCGCAGATCGAGGGCCGAGGGATATGGGTTGCCCAGCAAATTGTTGCCACTGGCACTGTTGGCCGAAGCAGCCACCGCAATCGATAGGTTGCCATTATTGGGCCGGCCCGTAAAAGTAACCGTCGCCTGGGTGGTGGGCTGGGCAGCCGAATAACCGCGCCCTGCCACCAGTGCCCCAGTAGTGAAGGCTCGCCAATTGAGCGTAGCTGGGTTGAAATCGTACTTCCATTGGGCTGCGCCGGGGAGGTTGGCCACTGTTTGGCCAGCCACTGGGGTTGACCAGAGGTTGTAGTTTACCGACGTGCTGGTGGCCTGGGCATTGTTCCGCTGCCTGATGGCCGAGAAACTGCCCGTGAAAGCCCCGATGCTCCCGGTTGGGCCTTGGACAAAACCACCGCCCTGCTCTACCCGCACCGTACCCGAATTCTCAAATCGGTTGTTGGCCACGACCGTCTGCCCGTCTTGAACCGTCAACGTAAAGCCACTGGCCACATTGAGGGCGTTGGCACTAAACCCTTTGTCAACCAAATCAACGCTAGGGAAATTGCCATTGATCACTACATTGTCGGCCAAGGTAGGGGCTTGTGGCGACCAAGCTGTCCCATTCCAAGCAACCGTGGCTGGCTTGCGGTTTTGGAGCATCCACTGATAAATGTTTACCGGATTGATTGAGTTGTCAGGAATAAACGCCCACGCCGAAATGTCATGCGGCAACCCAGGATATTCCCGGATTTGGGCCAACGGATTGGGGGCGGAGGGACAAGCATTGATCTGGCTCACCCAAGCCCGGGAGTGACTGATCTGGACAATATTGTCTGCCGTGCCATGATGTGCCCAAACGGGCAAATTGGCAGTGGCTATCCGGCAAGGATTGTTTGCGTCTGGCCATGCCGCCCCACTCACGGGCACAATGCCGGCAAACCATCCTGTATTGGGGCCAGCCGTGGTCCATACCCCGCCACCGCCAGCACTCATGCCCGTCATATAGACCCTTGAACGATCAATCAGGTTTTGATACTGGCTGAAAATAAAGGGGATAAATGTAGGCGTAATGCTATTGAAATCAGCAAAAGAGGTGGACAACTGCGGGGTGATCACGATAAAGGTTTCGGTCTGGCCATTGACTGTAAAAGTCATGGTGTTCCCGTTCTGGATATAAAGTGGCGGTCCCATGCGGGCAACGTTCCAAATCTCGGTTGTCCCATTGCCCTTATCGCCCGCTCCGTGCAAATAGAAAAGAATGGGGTACTTTTTCCCACTTGTGGCATGATCGGCCGGGAGATATTCAAGGTAACCGACCCCAGCCGGCGAACGCCGGGCCGCTTGGGCTGTTCCGCCGGTCGGAACCACTAGACTGGCAGGGATGGTGGCGGTTACACTTGCCGCCCCAGCACTGGAAAATACAATATTGCCAGTGTAGCTCCCCACAGGCACATTGGACCGCATCCGAAAATATACGGGCGTACTGGCTAGCGAGCCTGCCCCGCCAACTGTAATGGTACTGGTAAAACCTGAACTAAATGAAAGGGACACCTCAAACTGTGAAGGTGGGGTCACCAAAACTCCGGCAGTCAGGTTTGTTGCAGACACATTGATGCCCATGGCAATGGATACCACCCCAGCCACTGTGCTCAAAGAAGTGGGCACGCCCGAAACGGTAATGGCAGCAGGTGAAGCCGCAGTTACCGTGCTGTTGGGCATCGCGACGTTCACGCCCGTGGCCCCCGTGCTGCTCAGCACGATATTGCCGCCGTGGCTGCCCACCGGGGCAGTGGCCCGCAGCCGGACAAATACCGTCGTCGGGGCAACCGTTCCCGCGCCGCCCACGGTCAGGGTGCTGGCGTAGCCCGAACCC
>JAYUVL010000045.1:0-3915 GCA_043754075.1 Cytophagales bacterium
CGCGCCCCTCAAACTTATCACTGGCCAGCACACCAATGTGCTTGCGAAGGTTTTTCTCGTTGATTTCTTGGGCATTGGCCAATGAAACGACCAATAGTAAGCCCCACAGAAGTAAATATTTCATGGCAATGGGTTTGAACAGGTGACAAAACATAGAAAGGCAAAATTGAAACGTTTTGTTCACTATCCAATGCCCAAACCTCGGCTTGTTGAGGCGCTGTTCGGACAATATTCATCCATTCTCGTGCAAAACCGTCCGATTGCGGACGGTTTTTGGTGATAGATAAATGCCAACTAACTGATAAACAGTGTATTAAGGAGTGGCATAAAGCTTGGCTAGTAGTGAATAGAGGTTGGAACTGTGTTGGGGGCCACCGCGCCAAGGTTGGGCGCTATGTTGGCCAAAGAGTATGGGATCAAACTTAATTTGCAAATACCACTATGATGACCGAATTTGTCGCAGAAGAACAAAAAAACGGAAAGCCTAACCCTAACGAGAGCATGGATCGAAAAATACCCAAAAAATATTGGACCACCCAGCGGATCGGGCTGTTTGGTGGTGGGGCCACTTTGTTTTGTGCCATTGTTTACCTGATCTTTTTTGCTGACAAACGGAGCAAGCTCAATATAGATGCCGAAAAAATCACGATCGCTACCGTGGCCAAAGGGGCTTTCCAAGAATTTATCGTGCAAACTGGCAACGTATTGCCCTTGCAAACAGTCTTTATCGATGCCATTGAGGGAGGGAACATTCGCAAGATTGTGCGGGAATCGGGCACGGTGGTGGCCGAGGGCGACACCCTCCTACTCATGACCAACTCTACCCTGCAATTGGAAGTGATGAACCGGGAGGCCCAGTTGTTTGACCAAATCAACAACCTGCGCAACTCGCGGCTGCTGTTGGAACAAAACGACATCAACCGCCGCAACCAACTGGCCGAGATCGACTATCAAGCCCAAGTGCTCAAGCCCCAGTTTGAGCGTTTCAAAACCCTGCTGGTCAGCAAGGCGATTTCGCAGCGGGAGTTTGAGGAGGTCAAAGAAAACTACGACTACCAACGCAACCGCAAGAAGTTGATGGTCAATGCCTACCGCGCCGATTCGTTGTTCCGGATCCGCCAGTTGACCCAATTTACCCAATCCGAAGAACGTTTGTGGCGCAGTTTGAACGGAGTGGGCCAAATTTTGGATAATTTGGTGGTGCGGGCACCCGTGGCGGGCCAGTTGGCCGCTCCCGAGCTACAGCCCGGCCAGGCCGTCAACCGGGGGCAGCGCCTCGGCCAGATCGACATCATGAACAATTTCAAGCTCCGCGTGCGGATCGATGAGTTGTATCTGCCCAGGATTGGAGTGGGCCAAGCGGGCAGTTGCGAGTTCAACAACGAAAACTATTTGTTATCAGTATCCAAGATTTATCCCACCATCACTGATGGCCGTTTTGAAGTGGACATGGAGTTTACCGACAAAATGCCCCCCGGCATCAAACGGGGCCAGTCCATGCGAGTGCGTATCGAGCTGGGCAATTCTTCGGAAGCCCTCCTGTTGCCCATCGGTGGATTCTACAAGGATACCGGCGGCAATTGGGTGTATGTGACCGACGCCACAGGCAAAAAAGCCGTGAAACGCGAAATCAAGTTGGGCCGCAAAAACACCGAGCATTTTGAAGTGCTCGAAGGGCTACAGCCCGGCGACAAAGTAATCACATCGTCCTACGAATATTTTGGTGACAACGAAGTACTGGTGATCAAGGAATAAACAGCTATTGCACACATGGGCGGAATAATCGTGCCGTTCAGTGTTTTTATCAATACACATTCAACATTAACACCCGATTGAGATGAACATGATCCGCACCAAGGATTTGCGCAAGGTGTACACCACCGACGAAGTGGAAACCACCGCCCTAAACAATATCAACATCGAGATCCGCAAAGGCGAGTTTGTGGCCATCATGGGGCCATCGGGTTGCGGCAAATCCACCTTGATGAACATTATTGGCCTGCTGGACAACCCCTCGCAGGGCGAGTACAATTTTTTGGACCAAGAAATTTCCAAATTTACCGAGTGGCAGCGCG
This sequence comes from Cytophagales bacterium, assembly GCA_043754075.1. GTDB lineage: Bacteria > Bacteroidota > Bacteroidia > Cytophagales > Thermoflexibacteraceae > JALONO01. Next base: position 2,076 of record JAYUVL010000045.1, read on the forward strand.
CCCGAATGCGCAAAGGCAACATCGGGTTTGTGTTTCAAAGTTTCAACCTGATTGATGAGTTGACGGTGTATGAAAATGTGGAACTGCCCCTGCTCTACCTCGATGTGCCCGCGCCCGAGCGGAAAACCAAGGTGGAAGAAGTGCTCAAGCGGATGGACATCATGCACCGCCGGAACCACTTTCCGCAGCAGCTTTCGGGTGGCCAGCAGCAGCGGGTGGCCATTGCCCGGGCAGTGGTGGCCAACCCCCAGCTGATCCTCGCCGATGAACCGACCGGCAACTTGGACTCCGCCAATGGTTCGGAAGTGATGAACCTCTTGACCCAGCTCAACCAAGCTGGTACCACGATCGTGATGGTGACACACTCGCCGCATGATGCCGGTTTTGCGCATCGCATTATCAACCTGTTCGATGGCAAAGTGGTGACGGAAAACATCAAAGAACATTTTCGCATTTAATCAGTGCCATATACCTAAACTTAAACTTTACCCAATCCAATCCCAGCAAGGGCGATGTGCAACCGGAAACCGGTCGTGCGTCGCCCTCTTGCTGTCTCGGGCGACGGCCCTGCTTGCCCAACCAACATGCCCCCGTGAATTTACTGAACACGCTGCCCGTTGATTTGGTGAATTAAATGAGCCAAATCACTGGAAGCAAGGCACAACGACCCGCACGCGGTTGGGGCTGGCTAGTAAGTCTTGTCGTTGATCCGGCGGATGACCTCATCCAGTTTTTTGGCCACCTGGTCGATATAGGAAATAATGACTTGGTTTTCCGCATTGCCGGGGTTTTTCCGATCGTACAACTGGAGCAGACCCAGCAAGGTGGCCAGCGGGGCGCGGGTTTCGTGCGAGTTGAGGTGGGCTATTTCGGCCATCCGTTTGTCGTGGGCCAGTTGTTTGAGCTTGCTCAGATTGCGCCAATAGAGCACCCCCAGAGAGGTGGCAAGCACCAACAAGCACAAGAAGGCAATTACTATTTTTTGCTGGACTTGTTGTTTTTCATTGATCGCGCTGATTTTCTCGATTTTCAGTTGCTGGTTGGTCAGCCGAAAATCCCGCTCCAATTCTTTGATCTGCTCCAAATTTGCCTCGTTGAAAATACTGTCTTTATAACAAGTGTACAACTCGTGGAAGTGCAGCGCTTGGACTGCATTATTCTGCGCTTTGTGGCACAAATAGAGTAATTCAGCAGCATTTTTGACTTCACTGCGGGCGTGGATCCGGGTAGCGATGGTTAAGCTTTTTTGCGCATACCAGCTTGCGCTGTCCAGTTGGCCCAATTGAAGGTAGCCCCTACCGATCATGTGGTAATCAACCGCCAAGTCCTGGGGAGTGCCCAGTTGTTGATTGATGGCCAGTCCATCAAACAAATAGGCCAAGCCTTTTTGGGCTTCGTTCATCGCGATATAAATTTCCCCGAGGTTGTGTTTGGAGACGGCAATGCCCAATTTGCGATTTGATTTTTCGCGGATCGCCAAGGCCTTTAGGTTATACTCAATAGCTAGTGGATATTTTTTCTGGATCTTATAGATTTCGGCAATCCCGGTGAGTGGCGCGCTGGTGCTTTTCCAATGTCCGGATTTTTGCATCAGATCAATGGCCCGGGTGAAATGGGCCAGGGCTTGCGGGTAGTTTTCCTCTTGGTGATAAATCCCACCCAAGTTGTTCAATATTAGGGCGATACCAAAGGTATCCCTTGTCTGTTCATAAGCACGTAACGATTTTAGGTTATTTGCCAGCGCTTGCGGATAATCGGCTGTGTTAAAATGGGCGTTCCCAATTCGGGAGTATGCTCGGGCTATTCCGAGCGGCCAAGGCATTTTTTGTGATATTTCAAT
>JAYUVL010000046.1:0-6367 GCA_043754075.1 Cytophagales bacterium
AAACGCTGGGGACTGGCACTCTACATCACTCAAACGCCCTTGCGCAATGATACGCTGTTCCGTACTCGCAATTGCGCCGAGGAGTTTTTGGAAGTATTCCCCGATGGCAGTTTTGAGTCGCCCGACCTCAACAAGGTGGGCAAATGGGAAATCCTGAACGACTCTATGGTGTTGTTCCGGGGCAGTGGTGGATCAAAGCTCCGTCAGGTAGTGATTAATTACTTGTCAGCCGATAGTTTAGTAACCACCGATTGGGGGCTGAGCAATAAGCGGGGCCGGGATGCTTTTATCGAGACTTTTCGGGCTTGCCAATTGACCGAAAAGAATTTTTTTGATACCCGCGAGTCGTATACCATTACTGATACTTGGGGATTAAACCTTGGTTTTCAGCAGTTTAGGGCTTCCTTTGCCGAAATTGGGATTGGCCGGGGCATTTTCGGGCGCAATGGCCGCGTGGTGATGCCCATGCTCAATTTAGAATTGGCCCCTTGGAGTGGCGTATATGGGTTGGCCCCCTCGGTGATGGTGGAAGATCGGATTTTTACCTATGGTTTGGCGCTTGCTGGTTATACCGACAGCGAGAACACCTATTTCCGCCTTCGGCCCATGGCAGGATTCACCCTCAAACGTTTGTTTGGGGCGGCCGGCTATACCGCTCAGCTATTCTATGGCTACAACGTCGCAATTGGCGAAGTTTCCGACAATAAAATCAACCTCCACTCCATCAATTTGCGGATTCACCTGCCCTTTAGTCGCGCTACCCGCACCGGAAAATTCTCGCCCGATGAGGAGTATGAGCGCAAGTAAGGAACGTGCACTCACCCATAAGGGCGGGCACTGATCATTTGGCCCATTCACCATCCACTAAACGCCAGATATTGAGTGGGTTGTCCGTTTGGAGTGCCTCGGGCAGAAGTTCAGCGGGAAAACCTTGGTAACAGACTGGCCGGGTGAACCGCAAGATGGCGGCTGTACCCACCGAGGTAGTTCGGCTGTCGGTAGTGGCAGGGTAGGGGCCCCCATGCACCATGGCGTGGCTCACTTCCACTCCCGTTGGGAAGCCGTTGATGATCAACCGGCCCACTTTGGTGCTCAAAATGTCCACTAACGCTGCGTACTCGGCCAGATCAGCGGGCGTTCCGTGGATGGTAGCGGTCAAGTGGCCGGTCAGTGAGGCAGCAAAGTGCAGCATTTCGGCCCGATCCTGCGCCACAATACCCACCGACGACGGTCCAAAGACTTCTTCGGTCAACCGGGGCTGAGCCAAAGCAGTGGGCACATCGGTTAGCCATAGGGTGGGGCTGACTTGCCGTTCGGAGGTGGTAATGCCTTGGGACTCAAGTTGCGCCCCTGCACCAGCCAAGGTGTTCAAGCCAGTCAGATATGCCTGCCGGATTCCCTCGGTGAGCAGATAGCCGCCGGCGAGTTGGCGCATGGCATTGGCCAGTTGTTCGCTAAATAGTTGGCTTTCAGGGCTTTGTTGGTGGACAAATACGCCCGGGTTGGTGCAAAATTGGCCTACGCCCAGCGTAATGGCCCCGGCCAGTCCTTTGGCGAGTTCGCTCCTTCGCTCCCGCAATGCCCCGGGCAAAAGGAAAACGGGGTTGGTACTGCCCATTTCAGCATAGACTGGAATCGGAATTTCGCGCCGCACTGCCGCATCGTAAATGGCTTTCCCGCCCCGGAACGACCCGGTGAACCCAATGGCGGTGATAAGTGGGTGCTGCACGAGGGCCATTCCTACCGCAGTCGAGGCCCCGTGGATGAGCGAGAAGGTGCCGTCGGGCAGATCGCATTGGTGGGCGGCACTGATGATCGCCTTGCCCACCAGCTCGGAAGTGCTGGGGTGCGCAGGGTGTGCCTTGAACACCACCGGACAGCCAGCGGCCAGCGCCGAGGCCGTGTCGCCGCCGGCCACCGAAAACGCCAACGGGAAATTGGAAGCGCCAAAAATACCCACCGGGCCCAAGGCAACCTGCATCTGCCGCAGGTCAGGCTTGGGAGCGGGCTGACGCTCAGGCTGCGCATGATCGATGCGGGCCCCCACCCATGAGCCTTCGCGCAGAAGGGCCGCGAAGAGTTTGAGCTGGCCAATGGTGCGCCCCCGCTCGCCGATCAGCCGGGCTTCGGGCAGCGCACTTTCGCGCATGGCTGTTTGGATCAATAAATCGCCCAACGCCAATATTTCGGTCGCGATGACTTCCAAAAACAAGGCCCGCTGGGCATCACTCAGTTTGCGATAAGTCCAAAACGCCGCTTGGGCTTTGTCCACAGCCGCATTGATTTCAGCGGGGCTGGCCTCGTAAAAAACAGTGGCCAGTGCTTGGCCAGTGGCTGGGTCAGTGCCGCGAAAAGTCGTGGAACCGAGTTTGGAATATTCGTTGCCGATTAAATTTTCGCCTGTGATCATTTTTGGAGTTTTTGAAATCATCGTTGTTTTACAATTTTAGTTAAAAACTGCTTGCCTACGATCCAACTAGGCACTTTTTTGCGATTTTTGTACTTTTATCCGTGACTTCCTCAATACCTAAATTTATTTGCCATGCGATTACTTCAAAATATCGGGTTTGCCTTTACCATCAGTGCGTTGTTTCTGCACTGCCAGAATGCCCCAACACAAGCCAGTCAAGTAGGGGGCGAGGAGCCGGTTGCAGTGTCCGCCGTTCCGGTCAGTGCGACCACCGAATCAGAAATGGACGCTCCCTCTGATGGCTCACTGCAGTACATAAAGGCCAAAAATGCCGACGGAACCGATAAATCATTGGAACAAGCCGTGGCCGAGTTCAAGGGCAAAGTGGTTTACATTGACTTTTGGGCGAGTTGGTGCGGCCCCTGCAAGGCTGAGTTTCCCTTCTCCAAAACCCTGCACCAGAAACTGGCTAGCAATGGCGTGGTGTTTTTGTACGTGTCGATGGATCAGGACGAAGCAAGCTGGAAAAAAGGCGTGAACAAGCACCAAATGGCGGGTTATCACTTTTATCCGACCGATGCCCAACGCGAGGCCATGTACTACAAATACCGAGTAGAGGGCATACCCCGGTACATGATCGCCGACAAAAAAGGTAATGTGGTCAATCCCGATGCGCCGCGCCCCAGCCAAGGGAGCGAAGTGGAGTCGCAGATCAAGCGGCTGTTGTAAGGTTGGTTTTTCTGCTAAGGCATGGCCCATTGACCAAACCCCCCGAAACGTTGTTTTCGGGGGATTTATTTTGCAATGCCTGGATCAATAAACTGCTAAATCTGGCCTTCGTTAAAACTCAGCGCTCTTGGGAGTGCGGGGGAAAGGAATTACATCGCGGATGTTGGCCATGCCCGTTACGAAGAGTACCAGCCGCTCGAAGCCCAAGCCAAAACCGGCATGGGGGCAAGTGCCAAACTGGCGGGTTTGGAGGTACCACCATAATCCCTCCGCGTGCACGCCCATTTCTTGCATCCTGGTTTGCAGTTTCTCGAGGTTGTCTTCGCGCTGGCTGCCGCCGATGATTTCGCCAATACCGGGAAAAAGCACGTCCATTGCCGCTACGGTCTTACCATCGGGGTTTTGCTTCATGTAAAAAGCCTTGATGTCCTTGGGATAGCCTGTGATAATAACGGGTTTTTGAAAATGCTTTTCGACCAAATATCGTTCGTGCTCGCTTTGTAGATCAATTCCCCACGAAACCGGAAACTCAAACTTGCCCTTTCGGTGGTGGTTGGAGGCCAAGAGGATGTCAATCGCTTCGGTGTAGGAAATGCGCGCAAAGTGGTTGCTCGTCACAAAATTGAGCCGGTCGATCAGGCCCAGTTCGCTCCGGTCTTCGGCTTTTTTGTTCTTTTCTTCATTGGCGTAGCGATCGTCGAGGAATTTAAGGTCGTCGGCACAATGCACAAGGGCATAGCGGATGAGGTGTTGGATAAAATCCTCAGCCAAGTCCATATTGTCTTCAATGGTATAGAATGCCATTTCCGGCTCAATCATCCAGAACTCGGCCAAATGGCGCGGCGTGTTGGAATTTTCGGCCCGGAACGTTGGCCCAAAGGTGTAGATCAGGCCCAAGGCCAGCGCTCCAACTTCCCCCTCCAATTGGCCCGAAACGGTCAAATTGGTGCTACGGCCAAAGAAATCTTGGGTGAAATCAATTTCCCCAGCCTCGGTGCGGGGCGGATTGCCCATTTCCAACGTGGTCACGCGGAACATCTGCCCCGCGCCTTCGGCATCAGAACCGGTAATAATGGGCGCGTGGAGGTAGAAGAATCCCCGGTCATTAAAATATTGGTGGATGGCAAACGCAAGGGCGTGGCGAATACGGAGCACGGCCCCGAAAGTATTGGTGCGGGGGCGGAGGTGGGCAATCTCGCGCAAAAACTCCAGCGTGTGCGCCTTTTTTTGGAGGGGGAACGTCTCGGCATCAGCTTCGCCCAGAATATCAATCTGCGCGGCTACCACCTCCACTGCTTGTTCCTTGCCCTGCGAAGCGACCAACTGTCCAGTGACTGTAACACAAGCCCCAGTGGTTATTTTTTTGAGCACCTCATCAAAAGTGGCTACTTCGGCCACCACTTGAATGGTATTTATGGTAGATCCATCATTAATGGCTATAAAATTCACATTCTTGTTGCCTCGCTTGGTACGTACCCAACCTTTGACCACCACTTCACGGTCCACTTCGGTCGATTTGAGCAATTCAGCAATTCTGGTATGGATCAACATAACTGGTTGGTGATATAAAAATGAATGACGGCATTGCCACGATAAAACGAGGGCAAAAATACACATAGCAGGCAGCTTTTGGAAGCGAAGCCGAAAATTTGCAGATTTTTGTAATGCGCGTGTGCCGGGTAGGGTGGGGGACTCCACCCCAAATGGCATTTCCCCCCGCTTTTATGTATCTTTGCCTAAAAAAATCATGAACAAAAAGTTGATCCGTTTTGACTGGGCAATGAAAAAATTGCTTCGCCACAAGGCCAATTTCGGAATTCTTGAGGGGCTTTTGAGTGAGTTGCTCCGTTTTGATGTACACATAGAAAATATTTTGGAGAGTGAAGCAAACAAAGAAGATGAGTATGATAAATATAACCGGGTAGATATTCTGGTCAAATCCCAAAATGGCGAGCTGATGTTGGTAGAAGTCCAAAATGACTCTGAGGTCGATTATTTTCAACGGATGTTGTTCGGGGTCTCAAAGTTGGTGACCGAATACATCCAGCAGGGAGAACCCTATGGTAAAATTAAAAAAATTTATTCTGTCAATATTGTTTATTTTGGCTTGGGCCAAGGCAAGGACTACGTATATGAATACCGGGGAGAGTTTGTTGGCTTGCATGAAAACGACATCTTGCAGCCGACTATTCTGCAAAAACGAGATTATAGAATAGAAAAAATAGCGGATATTTTCCCCAAGTATTACCTACTCAAAGTGAACAATTTCAATAAAATAGCGGAAGATACCTTGGACGAATGGGTCTATTTCTTGAAAACCAGTGAAGTAGGGGAGGGGTTCAAAGCCAAAGGGCTGGACAAAGCGAAGGAAAAAATGAGGTATGAGCAACTGTCTGATTCCGAGAAGAAGAGCTATGATCGTTTTCAGGAAAACAGGCTGATTGAGCGAAGTGTGGAATATACCCGTGAGGAAGAAGCCAAACTACGCGAACTGGAAGCGAACTCACGGGTAGAGGAAGCCAAGAAACGTGAAGAGGAAGCGAACTCACGGGTAGAGGAAGCCAAGAAACGTGAAGAGGAAGCGAGCTTACGGGAAGAGGAGGCCAAACTACGCGAACTGGAAGCCAAGAAACGTGAAGAGGAAGCGAGCTCACAGGTAGAGGAAGCCAAGAAACGTGAAGAGCAAGCAAGCTTAAGGGCAGAGGAAGCCAAAAAGCGAGAAGAGGACTTGGTCCGGCAAATCAACCAACGGGAAGAAGAAGCTGCTCTTGTGGGAATAAAAGCTGGCAAGTTGGCAATTGCAAGAACGGCCATCTTGACCGGCTTGCCAAATGAATTGATTGCCCAAATCACCGGGCTGGCAATGGCTGAAATCCAACAATTGCGTACTGAATGAGGCACCAACTTTTCTGTTTTCCCCGATTCCAAGAATACTGGAATTAAAGGCACGTTGGCAAGTGTAGGGGCTAGGCTGGATAATCAAAGCAAGTATTATTTATTTGTTCAATAATCAATGTTATGTTAAATAGACTGTTTCTTGTTTGCCTAACCGTGCTTCTGGGTGTTGCTTGTGCCATCCCGATTGGAGGCAAAACCAAGTACCCGATTGATGTTTTTTATGGCGCCGATCTCCCCAGCCGTGAATTTACTGAGCTTGGCCCGGTGGAAGTGCAATCCAAGCGCAAGAACCCTCTGGACAGCCGGTCGCCAAATGGCCGGTCGCTGGCG
>JAYUVL010000047.1:0-4928 GCA_043754075.1 Cytophagales bacterium
GGACGTAGATGCGTTCATTGACATTGCGGGCCGCCGTTTTCCCGCGCCGGTAGAAATTGCCATTTTCCGCATTGCCCAAGAAGCCATGAACAACGCCTCCAAGTACAGCCAAGCCCGCTACCTGATGCTGGAACTGTCTGCCTTGGGCAACCAACTGCAACTTATCGTGGAGGACAATGGAAAAGGCTTCGATCCCGAAAAAATCACCCGGGGCAATGGCCTGGCCAACCTCACCCAGCGCGCCCGCTTGCTCAATGGCCATTTGGAAATTGACACCGCCCCCGGTCGGGGTACGCGGGTAAAAGCCATTTTACCGGTGTAATGCGCACGAATGATATCACCCCATTTCGCCTGTTTTACTGTTTGTTTATAAAATAAGTTTTATTTTTCCACATTATTTTGTGATGCAGCCAATGCTGATTGAATGCGTACCGAATTTTTCGGAAGGTCGCGACAATACCATTATCCAAAAAATAGGGGCCGCAATGGCAGAAGTGCCCGGGGTGGCCTTGCTCGAAGTGGATCCCGGCCCGGATGCCAACCGTACCGTCATGACCTTGGCCGGGCCGCCCGAGGCCGTGTGCGAAGCCGCGTTCCGGGGCATAGCCCAGGCAGCTAAGCTGATCGATATGCGCCACCACCACGGAGCGCACCCCCGGATCGGGGCCACCGATGTGTGCCCGCTCATCCCCCTGCAAGGCATAACCATGGAGCAAACGGTGGCATTTGCCCGCCAATTGGCCCAAAGGGTCGGCCAAGATCTCGCTATCCCGGTCTATTGCTACGAATACGCCGCCCTAACCCCGGGACGCCGCAACTTGGCCCACGTCCGGGCCGGCGAATATGAGGGATTGGCCAAAAAAATCAGCCATTCCCCGCCCGATTTTGGGCCCGCTGTTTTCAACGCCCATGCTGGGGCCACGATCATCGGTGCCCGCGATTTCTTGGTGGCGTGGAACTGTAATCTGGCTACCACTGACGTAAAAATTGCCAAAGCCATCGCCGCCCAAGTGCGCGAAAGTGGCCGCCCGATCACCTTGACCGATGGCTCAACCCGCCTTGAACCGGGCCGTTTGCGGGCAGTAAAAGCCATTGGCTGGTTGATGCCTGCCTATGGTTGCGCGCAAGTGTCAACTAACTTGACCAACCTGGCGACTACTTCCCTCCACGAAGCTTACGAGGTCATCTGCCAAGTGGCCCACGACCACGGCACCCAAGTTACTGGATCGGAGCTGATCGGGTTGGTGCCCCGCCAAGCGCTCCTTGCCGCTGGGCAGCACTTCTGGGCCAAGGTGGGTGGCGGGCCAAGTGAGCCAACGGAGGTTGAACTCATTGGTGCCGCAGTTGCTGGCTTGGGCCTGGCCGCCTTGCGCCCGTTTATCCCCACCCAAAAAGTGGTCGAGTACGCCTTGCATGGGCATCGTTGACCGCCACATTTGTGTTGGTGCAAATCAACTGACAACTTTACCTTATTGCGATGCGCCAATTTGAACACTGATGCTTTGTAACTGTTTAGGTGCTTATTTTAATTTAACTTATTGATTATCAATTAATTGCAATTGCACAAAAATAATTTTTTAAAAACCCATTTTCACAACTTATTTATTATCAACAAGTTAAGTATATTTTAATATTCGCATAAACGAATTTTATTTTTATAAATTATTGATTATCAAATAGTTAAAGTACCTAAACAGTTACGATGCTTTAATAGTCAAGGGGTTACTTTGTTTTTGTCAATGGGCCTACCTTTGCCCCCCTCCTATCTACCGTTGGATTTTCGATCAATACCCACGCTACTGGGCCTTATTTGCCCCCATGCGAATGTGCCGCAGACCGCTCATTGAGGCGATGCTCCGATCCGCACATTGATCAATCTGCCCGGCGGCTTCTTTAGTTGCCAAATTTGTTGTACTTTTCCCGACATAATCCCTAGCTCTGCCAGTTTGGGATAGACTAAACGAGCCCAATACGTATGCGATCACCATTTTTATTGGTTGGAGCGTGGCCGCTGGCCTGCCTAACTGCCTTGGCCCTCCTCGTGGGTGGGTGCACGTCGCTGCCCAATTTACAGGGCTTTGCCGACGAAACCTCCCGGATGAGCTTGGCCATCCAAAAGGGCTATGTGCAAGGGGAATCGGCCTTGGCGAGGGTGGATACGGCGCGGGCCCGCAAGCTCAAACGGGTGTGGAAACCGACCCAAGACGCACTCACGGCCCTGGTGGCCTATTCCGATGCGTTGGCCAGCCTGTCCAACAAGGCCAACGACAATGCCAAAGGAGCCGCAGCCTTTGCGGGCAAGTTCCAGAAAGTGACGGGCTATTTGCAGAGCGTTTTGCCGCTCTCGGGCATTGGCTCGGGCGAGGTGACTAAACTCGTGGAGATTGCGGCCCGCCAACTCATTTTGATCAAGGCCCAAAAAACGCTCAGTGCGGCAGTGCGCGAGTCGCAGCCCGTGATGGAACAGATCGTCAAGATCATTGACCTCAACTTGGCCGAACTGGCCGTGATCCACAGCGAAGTGATGGAGCAGCAGATCAGTCGGAACTGGCTCAAATACTCGGGCATTTCGGCCGTTTACGAAGCCAAAATGGAGGAAAACAAAAAAGGGCTGAACGAACTGGCCGCCATTGCCAAGTACCGATCCCAGCGCAAGCGGGCCTTCTTGGAGGAGATTGAGTTGCTACCGGGCCCAGACAGCACTTTGACCAAACGGCTGGAAGACCGGGAGCGCCTGCTCACTGCCCAAACCCGCACTGCCGATGAGGCCATCAAAGGTTTTGACGGCGCTTACAAGGATTACCAAAAAACCAACACCGAACTCACCGACCAGATGACCCAGGGCCGGGCCTTGGTGGACAATGGCCGGCTGGCACTCGGCGCGTGGATCCGCACCCACGATGACCTGCGCGAATCGCTTTCGCTGCGCCAATCGTTCAGTTTGCGCGAACTGGCCACCGTGGTGCAGGGCATTGAGCAGGTATATGAATTTTACAACCAAGGGCCAGCCCCGGCCAGGCCCACGAACATTGCCCGATAACTATGGAAATCAAATGGACCGAATTGTCATCGCTGAACGACTGGGCCTTGACACTCAAAAAAATGCTGGGCGAAGCCGAAAAAGCCATCAAAGCCGATGATCGCACCGCCAAAGAGAACACCAAAAAACTGCTGCTCGAGTTTTCGCGGCGGGCCCCGTTCAAGCTCCGCGAAACGGCCGTAAATGCCAGTATCGACCTCTCCAATAGCATTATAGACGATGCCATCGAGGCCATTGCCGGGCGCAATGAGGAACTGCTCAAACTGGTCGGCGAAATCAAGGATACCACCAGCGACGTAAAAAATACCGAAGATTTGATCAGCTTTCAGGTCAAACGGATCATGGAAGGTTTGGATTACATGGGCAAAACGGTGGTCATCCTGCAAGAAGTCCAGAAAGATTTGGGAGACAGAAACGCCGATCTTGCCGACAAGGTGAAAAGTGTGCTCGATTCGGTGCAGCAATTGCAAACCTTGGCCAAGAGCTTTAAAGCCGAGGTGGTGAACGCCAAACCAGCCTAACCCCAGTGAAAATTGGCCTGATTTCCGACACCCACAGCTACCTGGATCCCACGGTGCTGTCCTATTTTTCCGAGTGTGATGAAATTTGGCACGCTGGCGATATTGGCAACTTGGCGGTCAGTGAGGAGTTGGCGGCGGCCAAGCCCTTCCGGGCCGTTTGGGGCAACATTGATGGGCGGGAAGCCCGGCAGCTATACCCCGAAAACCAAGTGTTTGAGGTGGCGGGCCTCAAAGTTTGGATGACCCACATCGGGGGCTACCCACCCCGTTACAGCCCGAAAATAAAGCCACAACTGGCCCAGATCAGACCCGATCTGTTTATCTGTGGGCATTCGCACATTCTCAAGGTCATCGCCGATCCGACTTACCCCTTGCTCCACCTCAATCCCGGGGCGGCGGGCCGCGAAGGATTCCAACTGGTGCGCACCCTGATCCGCTTTGAGATCGGCAACGAAGGCCAAGGCTATGCCCGCCTTCGCAACCTGCAAGTGATCGAGCTGGGCAAAAGAGGATAACCCCAACGGGCCAGATTGATTAATCGCTACTGCTACAACTGCTGCCGCTATCAGAACTACTACTATCGGAACTGCCACTGTCATAGCTGGAACTGTCACTTGCACTGCTGTCATTTGGTGAATAGTCATCCGAATAACCGTTATCGTCCAGATCATGATCCATGTCCAGATCATCATTGGTTGCGCGGTTCATCACATACATGGCACTGGCGGTATCGATCACCCCATCGTCCTGTGAGTTTTGGTGGAAACGGGTCTCATTGGTGGTGCGCATCGAGCCGCTGGCTTTTTTCCGCTTTTTTCGGTTGGTCTGGCGGATGGATCGCTGCACAAAATAGACCACGAACCCTATCAACGCCAGTCCGCCAATCGCAATCAGGTAGCCTGCCAGGCTGTCGTCTGCTTGCACAAACAGCAGGGCCACCAACACCAGCCCAATGAGGCCCGCTGCACGACTAACGGATTAGGCTTGGGCCAGATCCAGTGGGTTTGGCGATCCACCAGTACCTGATCGCGGGTGGGCAGCCGGGTGCCACTGGCGGGCCAAACATCGGCGGGCGGCTCGTACCCAAATTGCTCGCGGTAGAGCTGTAGGGTAGCTTCATACATCGATTGATGGCGTTGGTTTTCGCGCTGACCGCCCTTGGTCGGCGTGTGGTGCAGCTCCCGCCCGAGGGTGTCGCGGCAAAAAGTACCCCAATAAGCCTTGGTGTAGGTAAGGTGCAAGTGCCAGACCGCATCTACCGGATGGGAAGGACTGGCTCCAGCAGGTGAAATACAAGACAGAAAAACAAATTTTTTATATTCGGCCACCACCCGCAACGCATAAGCTGGCGTCCAACCGTTTTCTTG
>JAYUVL010000048.1:0-6596 GCA_043754075.1 Cytophagales bacterium
CGCCCCCAAAACGGTCAACTTGGTGCGCCGCCAAGATTTCCCCGAAACCTACACTTACTTGGTCCTTGACTTTGAAAACCAGTTCCGCTTTATCAACCGGGAAGATGCCGCCAAGTGGGAAATAGCCGAAGCGGAGCTGTTTGACATTGCCCTGGCCAACATTGCCAAAGAAAAAATTGAAATCGGGGAAGGCAACATTGCCGAGCAGTACAACCTGTTTACTTTTTTCAGCAATGATTTTTCTGCGGCTTATTTGATCAATTTTCAACAAAATGCCAGCTTTGCCGATGGTGAATTGGGGGCCATGGTTGCCATTCCGGCCAAAGGTTCGGCGTTTGTCCATCCCGTGAATGGCAACGGGCTAATGTTTGTGCTGGAAACACTGGCCCCCTTGGTGCTCAAGTTTTGTGAAGAAGAGCCGGGGGGCATCAACGCCAATTTTTACTGGTACTATAAGGGACAATTTGAACTTTTCCCCAAAAAGCAGCAAAAAAAGGGCTACATTAGCATCTGTCTGCCCAAAAAGCTGGAACAACTCTTGGATGAAATGGATTGACCTGGCCCCATGAAAACATTCCGCAGCAGTATCTCAGACCAAGACTTTCCCCTCACCGATTTGGTGCCGGGCCAGACAATCCGACGGCCGTTGCTCGATTATATCCGCAAAGAGCACCCCCAATTGGCCAACGATTGCAGTTTATCGATCAGCGAACTGAACTATTACCGGCAAAAATACATTGCCGATACATTGGTCAGTGAAATTGGCGATTTGGGCGAACTCCAGAAAAAAGTGGTGGATTCATTGGCCACCAACACCTTGATTACCGACAAAAAAATCAACCAAGAAGAACAGACCTTTACCATCGGCCAGAAAATCGCCGATCGGGTGGCAGCGTTTGGTGGCAGTTGGACTTTTATCCTCGCTTTTTTATCTTTCATATTCGTCTGGATTGCGGCCAATGTTTTTTGGTACGCCAACCGAGGGTTTGATCCTTACCCCTTCATCTTGCTGAACCTGATCCTATCCTGTGTGGCAGCCCTACAAGCCCCCGTGATCATGATGAGCCAGAATCGCCAAGAAGAAAAAGATCGGGAACGGTCCAAACAAGACTATATGATCAACCTCAAGTCTGAACTCGAGATCAGGATGTTGCACGAAAAAATAGACCATTTGGTCATGCACCAGCAGCAAGAACTGTTGGTGATCCAGCAAGTCCAAATCGATATGATGCACGACATCATCAAGCGGATGGAAAATCACTATCCTTAGACCGGCTTGGCCTTGGCCAAATTCCTGAATGATCAACTACTTCTTTTATCTCGCCAAAACCCATCTGTCCCTTGAACTTCAGCCAAGAACTGTACGAACTCCGTAACCTTTTGTTTATCGACATCGAGACGGTCTCGTGCGAGGCCACGTACGAGCAGTTGAGCGACGTGATGCAAAAACTCTGGCAGCGCCGCGCCAAGCGAGTGAACGACGAAGCTGACCCGGCCGAACTGTTTCCCCGTAGTGCGGCCCTTTTTCCTGAATTTGGCAAAATCGTGTGCATTGGGGTGGGCTATTTCTACATCAATGAGCAAGATGAACTGGGCTTCCGAGTCAAATCCTTCTCAGGATCAGATGAACGGCAGTTGTTGGAGGATTTCAAGTCATTATTAGAAAATAAATTCAATCGAAAAACCCGGTTGGTAGCCCATAACGGCAAAGAGTTCGACTATCCCTACCTTTGCCGGCGGATGCTGATCAACCGGGTTCGTTTGCCCGAAGTGTTGCAATTGGCCGGGGCCAAACCCTGGGAAGTCCGCCATTTGGACACCATGGAAATGTGGCGTTTTGGCGACCGCCGCAACCTCACTTCCCTAAAGCTTTTGGCCAGCGTCTTTGGGATCCCGACCACCAAAGACACCATTGACGGGAGCATGGTCAACGATGTGTATTACCATGACCACGATCTGGATCGGATTGCCGCCTATTGTCGCAACGACGTGATCGTGACCGCCCAGATTTATTTGGCCATGAAGACCTTGCCGGGCCTAAAACCAGAAAATATCTTTGAAGTGTAAGCTGGAGATTTCTTCGTCGCACGCGGAGGGCACCGGTGGAAGGTAGCAAGCAAAAATCCGTTTAGCGGATAG
Organism: Cytophagales bacterium; assembly: GCA_043754075.1. Lineage (GTDB taxonomy): Bacteria > Bacteroidota > Bacteroidia > Cytophagales > Thermoflexibacteraceae > JALONO01. The sequence continues at coordinate 2,140 of JAYUVL010000048.1, forward strand.
GCGTCGGTGAGGTTGAAATGACTGGGAGCTGTGCCACTGATCCACATGACGGCTCAAACCGACAGCTAGGATCGTGAAGACTTTGGGGATCACGGGCGTTTTTGTACTTTTCCTGGGCAACTCACTACAGGAGAACCGGCCGCAATTTTTTGATAAAGTTGGCTTTGTAAGAAGCTCCAATGGGCACTATTTTGCCGGGCATCAGAACATTGTCATCCTGAATGGACTCGATGTGATTGGTGTTGATGATGTAGGAGCGGTGGATCCGGGAAAAATCGTTCTCGGGCAGCCTTTTCTCCAAGGCTTTCATGGTAACGTGGACCACATATTTGTTTTTGTCAGTGTTGATTTCCACATAATCGGACAATGCTTCCACAAAAGAAATCTCACTCATCTTGATTTTGACGAGCCGCCCATCATCTTTGGTCTTCACATAAAAGAATTCCGGGTTTTCATCCTCCGAACTGGCCTCGGGAGTGGGCATGGGACTGATCAGCACCTCGTTCACATCGTGCTTCAAGCCGATTTCCACTTTTTCAATTGCTTTGAGGAAGCGGGCATACTCCACCGGTTTGACCAAATAATCGGTCACACTGTATTCAAATGCTTCCACGGCATATTGTCGGCCAGCGGTGATCAGCACGATCTGCGGTAGCTTCTTGAGTGATTTGAGCAAATCAATCCCCGACATCTCGGGCATTTCCACATCCAAGAATACCACATCCACATTCACATTTTTCAATATTTGATAAGCATCAATGGCACTACTGAACTCTCCGAGCAACTCAAGGTTGACTCGGCGCACCAATTGCTTGATCACTGTGCGGGAAAAAGCATCGTCGTCGACAATGATACAATTCATCTTTGCTAAGTAAATAGTAGGGAAATGGAACCGATGTGCCAACCAACGGATCGACTCACCATTAATAAAACAATAAAAAGTAGAAAATATTGTATCTCCTGATTGAACAGTGCCAAATTTAGATCCTTCAAACTAGACTTCAATTATTTCACCAAAAATTTTACTCGTTTCCTTGGCAAGTCCAAATGTTGCCACGGCCAAGCCTGAAATGGCGTCAGGGCGGGAAAGGGGAATGCCAAGATCAGTTGAGCTCGCGGCAATGGTGATGGTTGAAAATCGTGGGGCAAGAAAATGGCCCCCAGCATACCAGCAGGGATTGCTTTAGGATCAAAAAGGGTAACGCAGTCTCGGTTCAGGGGCGTTTGGATGGGGACCGATAGTTGGCCGTGTTTGGGTAATTTGACCAAACTGCTCCCGCCTGATGCGGGCAGGGGAAATGGTTGATAATTTGAATTTTAACATTTTATCGGTAAATTAGTACCATTGAAACCTAAAAACCTTTGATCGCATGAGAAAGCATTGCTTATTCATGATATTGCATTGTACCCTGATGGCTTGTGCCCCGCAAAGGGTAGCCCCCGAGGCCTGCGACCAGCCGCCGACTGACAAGGTGATGTATTTCTTGGGTCAGTATCTCAACCAAGACTACGCCCTTTCGCGCGACAGCGTAGTTTGCGTCAATTTTGGCGCGGACGGGTACAGTTTTAGGTCAGGGTGGGAAATTTCCCCCGGGCTGCCCAGCACTTGGTCCAATTCATCCGGCTTCCGCTTGGAGGGGGTCCGCCTCCCTGGAGCGCAGGGCGGCTATGTGCCCGAGATCTTTATCAATTTCATGTTTGCCCCGAGCGACCCAGCCGGCCCTGAGCGACCGCCAGAGCTAAAAATGGGCCGCTATGGCTGGTCCACTGCCCCTTGGCCAGAGGGGAGAGTGGTGGGTATCCCCCTCCCGGTTCGCTCTGGAGTGCAGGTATGGCTCAAACGTTCATTTCAGCCAGGCGTAGTCCGGGACAACTGGTACAGCTACGTGGCCGTTCAGGATCCGGAGAGCTACTTTGAGGTGACCAGCGTGGCCCCACACCCCGGCGACGAGCGGAAAATATCGGTCACGGGCCGGTTCACGGTGCGGCTCTTTGGCCAGTCCGGCCGCTCCGGGGCATCCATTTTGCTGCGTAACGTGCAGTTCCGGATCTACTTCGAGCGGCCCGAGGTAGTGTACCGCAAGTTGTAGGGCCGGTTGGCGTTCCATTGTTTTCACCCAATCATGCTTCATTGATGCGACGATCCCAGCTTTGTCCTTGTTTGTTGATGGGCCTCCTGCTTGGCTGCGGCTTGCCCGCTGACCCCGCGCCCAAGGCCTGCGACCAGCCGCCGACTGACAAGGTGATGTATTTCTTGGGCCAGTACCGCGACTTTGACCCCGTGTCGGCCAATGATTCGGTGTTCTGCCTGAACACCGGCTGGGACAACGCTTGGGCCGATGTGCGGGCCAACCAAGAGCCGGCCAACCGCCGCACTTGGTTCACTGGTGCGCGGATGTGGCTGAACGAAATCGAGTTTCCCGGGGTTGACTTTGGGTCCGAAATGGGCATCAACTTTGTTTTTGCTCCCAGCAGCTTGCCCGGCACCAGTTTTCCCAGCGATCTCCAAGCAGGCCGGGTGCCCTGGGGCAATGCCCGGATGCCCGGGATCGATAATCAAATGCCCCCGCCCCGTCCGGGGGTGCAAGTGTGGCTCCGCCGCAACAGTAAACTGGATCAAGGCTGGTACAGCTACGCTGGTGAGCAATCGCCCGATCACTATTTCGAGATCACTGAACTGCGCCAAGACCCTAGCGATGACCTGAGCCTACTCGTTACCGGTCGTTTTACCGCGAGGCTTTACGGATTTGCCAATGCTAGCGGCCAGCGGCGTTCCATTTTGCTGCGCAATGCGCGGTTCAGGATTCGTCTGCTGGCTCCCGCCAACGCCTACGTGCGGGTGCAATGACGCTGCCTACTTGCTCCCGATCTACGATTGCGCACCTGGGACTTGGCCCGCCCGCCCAAAGGTGGCAAGAAGTGGACCAGCATGGTTGCCGATGCTTCTTTCCAAGGCATCGTATCGCCAAGACTAGGCCCTGGCCATGACCCAGGCCAATTCGCGGACAATGGAATCAGTAACGCCCAGGCGAAGTTCGGCCGGCAACACTTCCCAAGTGTAGGTTTCTACCTCCAAGTGTTGGGTGCGGGGCTGGAGCTTTTGGAGTTTGAGCACCTCTACAATATCGGGCTGGGTGGATTGCAGGTTTTTGTACTGATTGACAAAAATTGGGACATGGAAATGGGTCCGCCATTCTGCCGCTTGTTCGGCGGCTGAGTGGGCCAACGCGGCGCCCAGATCGGGATAGTGGTGCAACTGGCCGCCGGGCTGGCGAGTGGTTACTTGGTGCAAATAGGTCGGCTCGTCAAAATTCCGCAGTTCGGCCAACAGCTCGCTGGCCCGGCCAGTGGCAAAATCGGCCCGGAGGGCAGCGCTGATCTGAAACCGGCCGATGCGCAGGCCCGCCGCCTCAAACTGGTTGAGCGATTGGCCATGATCTTCAAATGCGACCGCAAAATGGCAAACGTCGTAGCAGATTTGGAGGTGCTGACGGGCCGCCCGCTCAGCCTGGACTTGGTCAAGGCCAAAACCGGCGGCCAACCGGCTGGCCGCCACGGGGATGATCCATTCCTGAAATGCGTACAACGTGTCCTCGGTGTTTTCCAGCAATCCATCCGGCTCGGGCTCAATGTCCAAGTGCAGCACTTGGCCAGTGCGGCGAAAAATCCGGTACAAATCCTCGGCCACCAAGGCCAAGTGGGCCGCCGATTGTTCATAGACTGACCAGTAATCGGCCAAGTTGGTGGTGGGGGAGGTGCGGTGCCACGGCTTATAACTCAGCGGGGAAGTGGACACGCCGCCATCCATGCCAGGGGGCAGCAGTTCGGCCAAAATGCGAAAAAGCCGCCGGGTGTAGTCTACGCGCGCCCGGGTGGTCCAATCGGGGCGGTGTACCTCGTCCTTGACCCGCATGCCATGAAAGCCCCCAAACGGGAACCCATTGATCGTGAACACATAGCAATCTTCGGTTTGTAGCCAGTGCTTGAACGCGGCCAATTGGCCGTCGGCCAGCAGCTCGCGGCTGGCCAGATCGGAGAGCCGCAGCCCCAGCCCAAAAGCCTGCTGGGGTGCTAGCTGGGCCTTGATCGTGGGGACATGCTGTTGCAAACTCGCCAATACTTCGGCCCAAGATTCGCCGGGATGGATATTGGTGCAATAGGTGAGATGAGTGGAAGCATTAAGGCGCATAAACAAGCGGGAATGGTGTCAGGGCTAGCAAAGGGCAAAAGTAGAGCAAAACTGTGTGGGTTGGGCTTCGGCCGCTCGGGCCAAACAGCCGCGCCCCACCTGCCGATGGCAAATGGGGCGCGGGTATGGCTGGCTGGCTGAAATTGTGTTGGCAATGGCCCTCGCCAGCAAACGGGCAGTTTGGGTTTTTGACTGGAAAACCTTTGCTTGGCTGGGCCAGGCTAGCGGCGGCGCACTCTACCCGAACCGCTCACCCGGCTGTTGACGG
>JAYUVL010000049.1:0-2514 GCA_043754075.1 Cytophagales bacterium
AATTTGTTGGCATACCAAAGTTAAACAACTTTGGTATGCCAACAAGCCCTCTTAACGCCCATCGTCTGATTTTTTGATGGTTTCTTCTTCTTCGGCCTCTTCCGACTCTTCAATCGCATTTTTTCCATTGGCATAGTCACGGTTATAGCGAGCGACAAACGCATTTTTTTCCGAACTTTCGGCCAGCTTGAACTTATCCTTGGATTTGGGGTTGGCGATTTTGGCATTGATGTCACTGTTGGAAGTCAATATCTTCACATCATTCTTCCGATAAGTGATAAAATACCAATGGCGGGCATTCACTTGGAGAAAAATGTTGATCGTTGACTCTTCGGCGTTCTTGGTCATCGGGATCTCGATGGCCCCTTTCATGTTCATGTTGACGGCTTTCTTGAAAATATTGGACACTTGGATCTTGCCAATGCTGTAAAACGCCCGGCCTTCGTCCGACCAGTTCATCTTGGCCGACGAAATCACCAGGGGCAAATTGCCCAACACATCTTTTAGTTCCGAGTCGGCACTTTTGCGCACATAATCGTCAATGCTCCGGCCCTCGAGCACCGCGCCCAATTTGGCGAACAGGGTGTCATTGTTGCGGGGGACAGATTCTTCAAAGTCGGCTTGATCCTCCAAGTGCTTGGCAATCTGCTCAAACGCATCGCCCTTACCGTCTTCCAACTGAACGGTAAGCATCATGTCGACGGTGTATTGGTTGTTCTTGAAATTGCCCTTACCCATTCCGGCGGTTTTGAGGTTAAACTTGGGATCCGGCTTGACCAGTTCCAGGGCACCATCAAATTGCACGGTTCCAGCGTTTTGGTTATAGACAAAGTAATTGCCCCGGAAGGTTTTCTTGTCGCGCCGGTCATTGGCGGCCACGGAGTAACCAGTCGGCAATTTTTTGAATGGCCCCGCCGCCCGGAAAACGGGCTCATCACCCTTATCCAAAAGTTTAGACTCATAGGAGGTGTAAATCTCCCGGTTTTTGCCCACAAAAAGGCCCGTGCCAAATTTGTCCTTGTCCACTTGCCGAATGGTTTCTACGTAGGTGACCGAATCTTTGCCATTGTATTCAAACCACGCTCCATCCTCCAAATCGGTGTAGCGGAAAAAGCCCTTAAATGCCAATTGGGGGTCAATGGACCGCATGGTCACTTTGCCCTTGTATTGAATACCGGCCTGTTTGATAAAATTGTCTTCTTCCGTTATTTCCATCGTGGCAAACGTGTGGCGCTCTTTCTTGAAAACCGCCTCCTTGCTTTTTTTCCCTGGCTCATCGCTCACTAGCACGTCCATGAGGGCGAAGTTGAAGTTATCGAACTTCATTGAGAACTCGGTATTTTCATCATTGATGTAGGGCCGGGTAGCGCTGCCCGCATACTCATTGCGAGAAAAGATTTTGATTTTGCCATCTTTGAGTTTGTGGTACTCGTTGTCGGCGGCAAGGAACAACTCACTGTCCTTCAGCTCATCCATGTCGGCTTCGCCCCGGATGGTTACGTCACCATTTTTGGGAAATATCTTGGCATCTACCGAAATGATATAGGGCACACCGCCGATGGCCAATATGTACTTGTTCAGATCATAAATGGCCGAAGCCCCCTTGAAACTCAGCCCTTTTTGTTCTGGCTTGGTCGAGGCAAATTCGGAATTCTCGATGTCCCCATTTTCGGGCAGGCGCATGATGATGTTTTTGTTGTCAAAATTCCAGCGGGCCTCCCCCAAGGATGTTTTGTACTGGGTGTAGGGGAAACTGAAACTTTTTTGGCCTTCCACTTCGGTGCGGATATTGGCAAAACGCTCGCCCAGGTCATAATTGATGGCAACATTGGTGGCCAACAGCGCGGGGACTTCGCTAGCAGTCTTGATCTTGAAATACTCTGCATTTCGGGCGTTGAACTTGGTCATTTTCAGGGTAAAAGCGGGAGACTTGGCAATCATCCCCACGTTTTCCAATATCCCGCGCCCCATCAAGCTGTCGGGGGTGTAGGCTAGGGTGCCTTTCCAAGTGCTTTTCTGATCCGCTGCAATTACGCTGGAGGCATTTTCATAGATTTTGAACGGGCTATTGACGGTGTCAGTGGTGGTAAGCAGCATAGAATCGGCCTTGGGAAACCAGCGCATCTTGTAATTCAACATGCTCACATCGGGATAGCTGGCCCCTTTATAATCGCCAGGGCGAATATTGCCCACATTCTTGATCAAATCTTTCTTTTTGGAAATGTGTTTGCTCAGGGACGTGACCGAATCGGGGTAATAGATCAGGTCATTGGAATCGAAGGTGCCGGTCAGGTAGCGAACCGAGCCCTCGCCCCGAAGCCCTTCATTGTTGAGGGTGATGGTCCCGGTGAATATCCCTGTATGGTCTTTCATGGTTCCCACCGAGTCGGTGTACAAGGGGTATCCCTGGGCAAACTTCTGGTTCGAGGCCACTTGATGGACAAACCCAAAGGAGTTGTCGGGCAATATTTTCATCTTTTCTTCAAAATTGGGAAAGATGCCATTGGTCCGGAA
>JAYUVL010000050.1:0-4000 GCA_043754075.1 Cytophagales bacterium
AGGATGGAAAGCATGGGATCAACAACCGCAGGATGAGGGCCGGCTGGGACGATGAGTATTTAAAGGCCATCCTCCACATTTAGGTGCGATTGCCCTGGCCCCCCTTCCCACCTTGTTGTGGCTGCGGTGGCGGATCGTGGCAAGGGTATTGGTTGAGTTGGGTTGGTTGCGCAGCCTATTTCTCCTTGTATTGGCCATTTATTGGTGGGTTTAGGCTAATCGCCCTGGGCAATTCACTGGCAGTTGCGGGGCTGGGTTTTGCTGCGGGGCTGGCCATTCATGGCGGCCAAAACGATGCTGGGTTCTTGACCAACCTAAGCCCACGGTGGCGCTGGCTCATGGTCGGTGAATATTTTTGTCTAGCCGTGCCTTCGGTGGTCTATTTGCTAACGGTATCGCCCAGCTTGGCGTTGGTGCCGTTTGGAAGTTTGGCTTTGCCATTTTTGGGCCAAAGCGAGGCAAAGGAGAAATCAGCACTCCTCGTTAAACTGGCTTTCCTGCCGCCTGAAGGCTTACGGGTGACGGACGGGCCTGCGACGCGCTTGGCTTGGGGCTGAGCTTTGCCAGTCCGGCTTGGCCAGTTTTGGCCGCTCTGGTGGTTGTGTTCATCCTGTTGGATTTTCAGCGCACCTGCGAGCCCTTGTCATTTATCGAGCTTAGCGGTCAATCGGCCAGCGCATGGTTGCACACGCGTCTGTGGCTCAACTTGGGCCTTGGTACAGTGGCCCTATTAATTCCTTCGGGACTGTTGATGGTTTTTCATCCCTCACTTTGGTGGCTGGCCGGTTTGCTCATCCTGATCAATGCCGCGATTCAGGCATACGCGGTGTGTCTAAAGTGTTCATTTTGGCGGCAAGCCGCCGATCTGGGGCACCGCACCATCTTACCCTTCACCTGATTTTTTTGAGCGGTTTTATCGTGCCTTTCTTGGTGGCCCTCCCCCTATTCATGGGAGTTAGGGCCTACCGTAGGGCCAAAAGACACCTTGAAACATTGATTGGCTGAGCGATGGATGTTTTCACGAAAACTAATTGGGGAAAGTTGACAAAGCAGACCGTGAATTTGCGCAAATGTGTAAGTGCTCAAACCCGTACAGTGGTTGGCCAAGTAGCTGATTTGTGCCCCGATGCTAATGAATGCTAGAGTGACAGTCGCTTCAGTTCGTCTTGGGTAAGTGGTTTGTTAATATATTTTTTCACGTAGGCATAATTCTTAGCTTTGTTCATGTCTTGTGGATTGATGGAGGAGGTAAGCATCACGATCTGACACCACCGCTTGGTTTCGGCAGCCAACTTGTCAAATTGATCCAGAAATTGGAAACCATCCATCAAAGGCATATCGATATCGAGAAAAATAACTTCCGGCATAATATCAGGAACCGTCTTGGCAATTTTTTCCAAATTTTTGAGAAACTCTATCGCGCTTCTTGCCCCTGAGTGGGTAAATATATTTTCGCAGATACTAGCAGCCTCAATCATTTTTTGATTGATTAGATTGTCAATATCATTGTCGTCGATCAGCATTACTGATTTGTACTTTTTAGTCGGATTTGCCATTAGGATTGTTAAGTTAGTGTCTGAAAGGGCAGTATAGGCACTTTTTTGTTTATCGATACAATTAAAACAATGTTTGCGCAAATATGCAAACAAATTCTGGGTTTATAAATTTATAATTTGCTGTTTTCGTTGCATGTCCAACCGGAGCAAGATAAAAAGGAGGATAGTGAACGCCCAAAGCGACGAACCACCATAGCTGATGTAGGGCAGCGGAATGCCAATGACGGGGAAAAGGCCCATCGTCATGGCAATATTGAAAGCAAAATGGAAAAAAAGTATGCTGGCCACACAATACCCGTACACCCGCGAAAAGCGCGATTTTTGTCGCTCCGCCACCACCAACAACCGATTGAGAAATAAGATATAAACAATAATGAATGCCAAACTGCCCAACCAGCCGTATTCTTCCCCAATAATGCTAAAAATAAAATCAGTAACTTGATCAGGGACATAGTTGCCCTTGGTTTGAGTACCTTCCAGAAACCCTTTACCAGTCAGTCCGCCCGATCCAATGGCGACTTTTGATTGCCATACTTGGTAGCCAATGCTTTTTTTGTTGGTGGCATCGATCCCCTTCACAATGGCATATATTCTGGCCCGTTGATGATCTTTCAAGATTCGGTTTACCACAAAATCGACACTGAAAACCAATAAGATGGAAGCTACTATGACGACCAATGCCGGCCAGATCTTTTTCCACCGCTGGTTGGTGGCCACCAAAATATACAGCCCGCCCAGCAGCAGCATTCCCAGACTAAGATATATTTTGGAATAGAACAGGGTAAGCACGAACAGCGCGAGGAAAAGAAAGCCTAGCCCCATGAGCCGATCGGGCAGGCCCTCTCGGTACATGGCCAAGATCATAATGGTGAACACCAACGCCGAGCCAGTATCGCCCTGTAGAATAATCAATGTCATGGGAATGCCCAAAATCCCTGCACAAAGCAAATAAATACTGGGCTTGGTAACTTTGCGCATGGGATCGTGCAGGAATTTGGCCAACGCTAGGGCTGTGGCAAACTTGGTAAATTCGGCAGGCTGCAAGCGGATGAAACCTAGGTCGAACCACGATCTGGATCCCTTGATTTCGAGCCCAAAAAGCAAGACCAACAAGAGGGACAACATGGCCAACCCATAGATGAGGTAGGCAAAGGCGAAATAGAACTTAATATCAAACAACAAAAGAATAGCCAGTGCAATGACCAGCGCCAAGCAGATCCAGAGCAGTTGCTTGCCCGAATTTACCGAGAGGTCGAACAAGGCTCGCGGCACATCAGGGTCATAAACCGCTGCATAGATGTTCAACCAGCCAAAAGCCACCAGTGCCAAATAGAAGCCCACGCTCCACCAGTCCAAAAGGGCAAAAGGATTGTGACTATTGTTCATAAGGGCAAATTTGCGCAATTTTTGTTACCTTTGGGCCACTAAAAAGTTTTTTCGACGTTTTGCCATTCGGGTTCAACAATGGACAAAGAGTTTCTGATTTTGCTTTATTATTGTTACACCCCACTGGCCGATCCCGACCAGTACCGGGAAGAACACCACCAGTTGTGCCTTCAATTGAACTTGCTGGGCCGCATCATCGTGGCCCCAGAAGGCCTGAACGGGACTGTTTCAGGCCTGCGTGCCGACTGTGAGCAATACATGGCCCTACTTAAAGCCGATCCTCGGTTTGCGGGGACTGATTTCAAAATAGAAGCGCACCACCAGCACGCATTTGCCAAGCTGCATGTGCGCACCAAACCCGAGATAGTCCATTCGGAACTATCCCAAATCGACCCAAATCGCCGGACGGGCATCCACTTGTCGCCGGCAGAGTTCAAGACCCTCAAGGATCAGGCTGAGGTGGTGGTGCTGGACGTGCGCTCCAACTATGAGCACGCAGTTGGCAAATTTAAGAATGCCGTCACTTTGGACATCGAGAACTTCCGCGATTTTCCCGGTCAGATGGCAGCCCTGGAGCAATACCGTGACAAAAAGATACTGACCTATTGCACTGGGGGCATAAAGTGCGAAAAAGCAAGTGCCTACTTATTGGAACAAGGTTTTGAAAATGTGTACCAGTTGCACGGTGGCATCATTAAATATGGCATTGAGCAAGGCGGCGAAGATTTTGAGGGCAAATGCTACGTGTTTGATAACCGGCTGGTGGTCGATGTCAACCAAGTGAACCCGAGCATCATTTCCCGCTGCCACGTGTGCGGCACCCCCTGTGACCGGATGGTCAACTGTGCCAACGCCGACTGCAACGATCACGTGGCACTTTGTGAAAAATGCGGATGGGAAATGGAAGGAGCCTGCGGGCCTGTGTGCCAAGCGCAACCGAACAAGCGCGTGTATGACGGAACGGGCTACTACCAAAAAAATACAAATGGCTACGATCCTTATCGTGCTTTCAAAAGCATGGGCAAGACAATTGAACCTCATTAACCGGCCATCCCGTG
>JAYUVL010000051.1:0-7742 GCA_043754075.1 Cytophagales bacterium
AGTCAGCACCTTCTGCTTGATAGGCGATAAATGTATAAACGCATAGCCCAAGTGTTTGAACCACCAACAGGGTTTTGAAAAGAGTATTGCCGCTCATCATTTTATATTTTTGGCAAAGTTAGATTTCGTTTCCCTTTCATTTTAGTCGCTACCGTACAATGGGGAAATATGTGTTTGAGTGATTCGATAACCCTGCCCCAACCCAACATGGTGCCTCCTCTGTGACCTGCCATATCGGTACGACCGGGGAATGATAAATTGTTGACCGAAAAATATTATTTACTATTTTTTCGGTTCCAGTAAAAATAAAAGGGCAGGCCGGTCAAAATCAGGCTCAATCCCAGGCCAGCCTCACGCGGACGGCTGAAAATGGTGATGCCCACCAGCAAAGCACAAAACAAAATGAACAGCGCTGGCACTACCGGATAACCCACCACTTTATAGGGACGGAGCGCCCCCGGATCACGGTGACGGAGGATAAAAACGCCCAACGCAGTAGCGCCGTAAAAAATAAATGCCGCAAAAATCAGCATATCGGTGAGCTGATCGAAACTGCCCGACAACACCAACACCGAAGCCCAAATTCCCTGAAAAATGAGCGCAAATGCCGGCGTGTGGTTGACGGGGTGAACTTCGGCTGCCTTGGCAAAAAACAGCCCATCCTTGGCCATCGCGTAATAGAGCCGGGGGGGCGGCAGGATGGTGCTGTTCGTCGAGCCGAGTGTGGTGACCAAGATCAGCAGCGAAATGAACAACGCCCCACCGTTGCCCAACAGGTACTGCATCACCGCCACCGCCGCAATCTGATTTTTGGATTGATAAACAGCCACCAACTTGTCAATGGGCAACACATATAAATAAGTGAAGTTGATGAGCAGGTAAACACCGACCACCACCAGCGTGCCGATCATGAGCGATAATGGGAGATTGCGCTGGACGTTCTTGATTTCCCCGCCCAAATAGCCGATGGAATTCCAACCTTCGTAGGCCCAAAAAGCCCCCAACATGGCCACAAAAAAGGGTTGGATGAGGTCAAAATCATCCCAACTGCGCGGCACATAGCCGGTGGCGGTGGTTTGGAGATTGGCCGCGCCGTCTTGGCCCAAGCCCAGCCCCAGCAAAATGATGATCCCAATCCCCAATAACACCAAGGCCGTCATTGCTTTGCTAAAGCTATTGCCAAAACGCAACCCCTTGATGTTGAGAATGGTAAGGCCAGCAATGAGTGAGATGGTCAGTAATTTGACCCCGAAGTTGTCCAACGGCTGGAAAACGCCCCAGAGCGACCACTGGGCCAACTCAGGCGATAAAGTTGGCAGGTGGATCAAACTATTGAACGACTGGGCAAATACATAAGCGATGGAAGCCACTGCCGCCGACTTGATGACAGCAAAACAGCCCCATCCATAGAGAAAGGCAAACAGTCGACCATAAATTCTTTTGAAATACACATATTCCCCGCCCGAGTCAGCGAGCATCCCGGCTATTTCGGCGTTGCTGAGTGCTCCGCACAAAGTGATTACCCCGGCCAGCAGCCAAGCTACCAGTACCAAGGTGGGCGAAAGCAACTCGGCCGACATGGGCGCCACTTTTTTGTACACCCCTGAGCCAATAATAGAACTAATCACCAACACAATGACGGAAAATAAGGTAAGGGAACGCTGGAGTTGGCCCTTGGCTTGGTCAGACATATTTTTATCGCAGTTTTGTGCAGCAATTAAAGAAAAAAAGGCTTATCTTTATTATGAAAAAAAATAATTTACCTTTGTAATTCTATTTTAGACCAATTTTACTGATGGCAACCAACAAATGTTCTTTTTGCGATAGTCACAAGGCCGATGTCACCCTACTGGTGTCGGGCCTGCACGCTAACATTTGTGATGCATGCATCATCCAAGCGTATGACATGCTGATGGAGGAAACCAAGCCCAAAGAAAAAAGCAAGCTCTTGCTCAATTTGGCCAAGCCCGCCGAAATGAAGAAATACTTGGATCAATACATTATTGGCCAAGACAAAGCCAAAAAAGTAATTTCAGTCGCGGTGTACAATCACTACAAACGCCTGACCCAGAAAAAAGAAGAAGACGAAGTCCAGATCGAGAAATCGAACATTATTATGGTGGGGGAAACCGGCACTGGCAAAACCCTGATTGCGAAGACGCTGGCCAAATTGCTCCAAGTGCCCTTTTGCATCGCCGATGCCACGGTGGTCACCGAGGCGGGCTACGTGGGAGAAGATGTGGAAACCATCTTGACCCGCCTGCTCCAATCGGCCAATTATGATGTCGAAGCGGCCGAGCGCGGCATTGTTTATATTGATGAAATTGATAAAATATCCCGCAAAGGCGACAATCCCTCCATCACCCGCGATGTGAGCGGGGAGGGAGTTCAGCAAGCGTTGCTAAAATTATTGGAGGGCACCATTGTGAATGTCCCCCCGCAAGGTGGACGCAAGCACCCCGATGCCAAAGTAGTGCCCGTCAATACCGAAAACATCCTCTTTGTGTGCGGCGGGGCATTTGAGGGGATTGAGCGCCGGATCGCGGCCCGCCTCAATTCCAATCCGATTGGCTTCACGGGCATGATGCAGGGCAAAAACTCACTTGCGGAGAACGAACGGGAAAACCTGCTTCAATACATCACCGCTCAAGATTTGCGGGCTTTTGGCCTCATCCCCGAGTTGATTGGGCGGCTGCCCATCACCACCCACCTGGTGCCGCTCGACCGCGACGCACTCCGTCGCATCTTGACCGAGCCCAAGAATGCCATCGTGCGCCAATACACGAAATTGTTTGCCATGGAAAATGTGGAACTCACCATCACCGAAGACGCGCTGAACATGATCGTGGATCGGGCAATGGAACTCAAACTGGGGGCCAGGGGCCTGCGTTCCATCTGCGAATCCATCATGCTCGATGCTATGTTTGAACTCCCCTCCCAGCCAGACATCCACAAGTTTGTGGTGGATAGCGGCTATGCCATCCAACAGATCAACCAAACCAAGCACCACGTAGCACCCAAGCTCCGGGCGGCCTAGTTTCAATACCAGCCACCGACCCCTCACTTGCGCGGGTTTTTTTGAGAGCGACTGAGGGATCGTGCGTTTGGGAGCCCGCTAGGCATCTCAACTGCCAGCATTGGTCTTTGCCCGATAAAATTCAATATTTTTAAGATTGGAAAGCAGGATCTGACTATCAGCCGCCAAGATCCACCCCCACATTACGCACCAAAGAGCAGTCGACCCCTCTAAGCAAAAAAATTGCTATAAATTTTGATATTTTGGCGAATGGTCTTAATTTACCGACGATTTAAGTAATATTTATTGGCGGGTAGGCTGGGGGCAGCTAACCAAGTATAACGGACAATGCTCACGCCAAAGCGGAAATAAAGGCGTGGTTTATTTCGGTATTAGGCGAAGCTTTCGCTGATTACTACTCAATCCTACAGGGTTAAGAATGAACAGGCAAACCGAAGCTGAACAGTCCGCCCTAGTGGCGGTATGGTCCAGTAGTATTATGGAGCGTTTTATCGTGTTGGACGAACCAAGCGGGCTACCCGCAGATAAAGCAGAAATAAACGCAACTATGATTGCGTTCATTTCAATTTTTGGAGCTACGAGCGCAAGTTTTTTTGGCCAATAAGCGCCGGAGTTGCGTTTATACAGATGGTAGGCACAATTTTAGGAAACAACGTGCTTAACGGGAGCAACCCCGAAGTCCCGAAGACTTAAGTGGCGGATACTGAAAAGCTGACAGAGTAGGCTCAAAATATAATTTTAACTAATATGATTGACGAAACAAAAGGCTACAAAAATGGAGATAAGTGTCCAAGTTGTAGCAACGGTATTGTTACAACTAGAGTAACAACAGGGCAAGGCAACGAACCCGTAAGAAAATATGCTTGTTGCAGTAAATGCAGTTGGGCTACATTTGGGCTGTAATCTAAAAAATAGCGAGTCATTTTATATGCCTTGCTATTTTTTCGTATCTTCGCATAATAGAAATTTAAGAATATGCTTGGTAACTTAGACAACGAGGTAATATTTAAAAAAGCCTTTACAAACATAACTGTTTTTAAGGCTTTTGTCCGTGATATTTTGGGCATTGAGGTAGAAGTAGAAAAAATAGAAACCGAAAAAAAGTTTGAGCCTAGAATCGGTTACGTGGATTTTGAGTTAGATATTTTCGCCGAAACGGTTGATAAACGTATTTGTATTGAAATTCAACGCATTGAGTACGACCACCATTTTGACAGATTTTTGCACTATTTTTTAATGCTTATTGCAGAGCAACAGAAACGTAGCAAAGAATATGACATTCAAAGAACAGTTTATGTAATTGTAGTTTTAACAGCACCTTACAAGATAAGTGAGAAGAACGGTAAGCCCATTCTTGATGAGGTTTTATTACTCAATCTTAATCCCCAAACTTTACAAGGTGATATTAGGAATTTGTACGGACACCAATTTGTTTGCTTAAATCCAAATCACCCAAATTCCGAAACACCTAAACAGATAAGAGATTGGTTAGATTTAATTTACCAATCCATTCACAGCCCGGAAAGACCTGTTTTGAATATGCAAAATGAAGGTATCAAAAAGGCTATGGAATTGATAAGTTTTGAGAACTTGACACCCGAAGAACGAACAAATGCCAAAAATAAAGAGGCTGCAAAAATAGTTTTAGCCAAAACAGAACAACACGCAAAACAAGAACGAAGTGTTGAGATGGCTCAAACTATGATAAAAAATAACGAGCCTAACGAAAAAATTATGCTATATACAGGTTTAACAGTTGAACAAATAGAGCAACTGCGTAACGAAAAACAATAAAAACTGTGCCTAATATTGCGTTTGTGGCAAGGCGGGCAAAAGTGCTAAATTGAACTTTTGTGCTTTTTATTTGCTTAGGTGCTTTGTGGGGCAATAGTACTATCAAAGCCCGCCCTGCACAAATGCTTTTCCGTTATGTGCTGTTTTAGGAAAAACAGAAATATCAATAAACTTTGTATCTTTGCAACAAAATAAACTTGCAAAATAGCTGTAAATGAGTTTCTTAGAGTATGTTTTGAAATTTTGAAAATTGCACAATAATGAGAATCGCTTATCTTGCGAATGATCAAAACCACAAGATATGAAAACCCATTTCACCGAGTTGAGCAATTCCCAGTGGTAATTTATGGAGAAAATACTGGATGACCAAGGGAAGCGCAAGCATAGTTTGAGAAAGAGCATCAATGCAATATTTTTCGTCACCCACACTGGGGTCCAATGGCGCAATCTGGATCGCAAATACCCGCCCTGACAGACGGTTTTTATCATTTTACCTAGCTCAAGTCAAGGGGCATTTGGGAAAAGGTGATCGACCAACTCGTGGTGTTTGAGCGCGAAAGGGAAGGCCGGCAGGCAAGCCCAACCCTCTTGGCCTTGATGGCCCGAGTGTTGAGAAGGTGCAGTTTGTGTCCGAGGGGACGGGCATTGACGGGGCCAAGAACACCAACGGGCGAAAAAGGACGACATTGGTTGACAAAATGGGGCTGCCGTTTGCCATCACGGTGACGGCGGGCAATGTTTCCGATAATCAGGCTGGGATTTTTGCGGTGGCAAATCAAAAAAAAACCAACACTGGTTGCTTTTCTCGGGGTGCAATTCCCCGAAGGCTCAACAAGTATTGGACTTTTGGACAAATTTAGGCTAATTGCCCAATAAAAGCAAATCAATGGGCCTGGGCAATGTGGCGGAAAAGAACCGCTGGCAAGTTGAAAGGAGCTTTGGTTGGCTAAATTTCAGGCGCAGGTTGTTCAAAGAGGTAGAAAAAAACCATCCTTTCGGCCGAAGCAATGTTGCAAATTACTTTTATAACATTCATTATCAATAGGTTATAAATCCAAAACATACTCTTAAAGGGATGTCTATTTCCAATAAAAGGAAGCACCATTTCTTTGAATTTCACCAACTTTGAGTAAAATGATAACTCCTCCTTTTTTGTGCCCCACGGCCCAAGCCGTTCTGGGCGGTGACCAAAAATAGGGATACCCACTTTTGCAAAGCGGTTGAAAATGCGATTTCCCATTTCCAGTAGCCGGGCAAAACTACCTAGGATATAATCCATTGTTAGCCAGTCAGTTGCTGCCCACGCGTTCGCCAATGCCAAAAATCTTCGTAAAAAGGCAAGCGGGGCACGTCACGTTGCAAATGATAAGCGGCTTCGGTTTGGTAAGTTGGGTCGGTCAATACGGCCAAACAATAGTAAAAAATGTCAGGTTTATTGATTTCCCGCAGCGGCTGATCAAAATCGGGATCAGCAAAAAAAGCGGCCAGAGCCGTGTGTGCGTGCACTGCTTGGGCAAAGTAGGCGGAAATGACCGCGTAAGATTCGGGGCCAAGGCACAGCGCCCGCCCGCCCCGCTCAAAACGCCGCTGGATGGGTGCGAAAACCTTGCTCACTTTGTCAAAATTCTTGGCCGTGGTTGCATTTGGTGCGTGGATGGATTGGGCCAACTGCTTCACTTCGCGGCCCTCGCCCAGCTCGATCAACGCCCGCAGATCGCCCGCAAAGTCGGGCACTACCCGGCAGTGCTCAAACTCGCGGAAGTTGAACAACCGATCCACCTGCTCGCCGTTGGCCCAGGCCCGCTCTTCGTATTTTTCGGTGAAGCGGTAGTGCTGCCTAAACTGCGCCAAGGCCCAATCGGTGACATTGAGGGCGTAGTTGGTTTGGTCGGTGTGCTGAACGGGCACCCACAACGGTACGGCCCACGTACGCGGGGCCAAGCTACCAGCCAAAATCAGGCCTTGCGCAGACGTGGCCGCAAACGTGTGCCCATCAGTAGCAAAAACGAGGTGCAATGGGGTAGGAGAGGAGGCAAGCGCGAGCCACTCGGGTCCGTTCTTGGCCAAACGGACTTTCTCAGGATCAACCAGGGCCATTTGCTGGGCCCGGACCAAGCAGGGCAGCCCACCTTCCCCGCCCACCACCGCCCCGAAAGTCAAGGCAAGGCCAAGCCAGCACTCTGCAAAAATGGTCTGACCGGTAGCGGTTTCGCTGGGCAACTGGGCCAAGGGCAGCCAATGATCAAACGCATCATTGGGCACCCCCAGCCAGCCGCCCCGGGCATCGGTGAACTGCGGGACAAAAAGCAGTGGCCCCCCAGTGACAATTTGGGCCAAATCCGGCTGACAAAAATGGACCTCGATCTTGGTCATGACTTTCCCAGACTTAAATTTGCTATTTTTGGGGCAAAACTAACCAGATGCTGCCCAACCTAATGCCCAATCGCCTCCAATCTGTTTTTGCCCAACCAAATAAATTATTAAACGTCTATTTCACGGCGGGTTTCCCCCATTTGGATGATACCGTGCGCATCCTCCATGCTTTGGAAGAAGCCGGGGCCGACCTGATCGAGATCGGGATGCCCTATTCCGATCCACTGGCCGACGGCCCGACCATCCAACAGAGCAGCCAACGGGCCATTGAAAACGGCATGACAATCCGGCTTCTATTTGACCAACTGGCCACCCTCCGGCCGGCGGTGAAAGTCCCATTGATCCTGATGGGCTACCTCAACCCGGTGATGCAATTTGGGATTGAGGCCTTTTGTGAACAGGCCGAGGCAGTGGGCATCGATGGGATCATCCTCCCCGACCTGCCCCTGCGCGAGTACGAAGAGGAGTACCGGGCCATTTTCCGTCGTTACGGACTGGTCAATATTTTTCTGATCACCCCCCAAACTTCTGAGATCGG
>JAYUVL010000052.1:0-7377 GCA_043754075.1 Cytophagales bacterium
CAAAACCCTTGAGCCGTCGGGTTTCGTCGCCATTGGGCGGCTCGATGTGGATCACCTCGGCCCCCAGATCGGCCAACAAAAGGCCACAAGTGGGCCCCATCACTGCGTGGGTAAATTCCATCACCACCAAACCACTGAGGGGGAGTGCTTCCATGTTTGACATTATTTGATTAATCGCCAATTAGTCGTTTTTAATCGGGAATAACTGATTTGGGCCGGCGCAAAGCTTTACCGGAGCCGTTTGGGCCACTTGGTCAATCAACTAAACCGGGGTGAGGCCAATACCCGGCGGATGCCCTCATCCAGTGGGGTCAGATCGCGCTTGAGCAGCATCCGCATTTTGCTGATTTCGGGTTGCCGGCGGGTCATATCGCCCTCGGGCAAGGGAGGCAAATGCACCACTTTGGAACTGGATCCGGTGATCCGGATCACGGTTTGGGCCAGTTCCAAGATGGTCATGAGGTGATCGTTGCCAATATTGACAATATCATTGACCGCCAAGTTTTGTTGCAGCGCATTGAGGGTAGCTTCGATGTTGTCGTCCACAAAGCAAAAAGTACGGGTCTGCGAGCCATCGCCATAGATGGTGATATCTTGGCCACCCAATGCTGCCCGGATGAATTTGGACATCACAAAATCGGTGCTTTGTTTGGGCCCGTAGGTGTTGAAAAATCGCAGGATGGTGTAGTCCAGGTCATATTCCTCTTTATAGGATCGGCAAAATGCCTCGCCCACATTTTTGACCACGGCGTAGGGCAGGCGGGAATTGAGCGGCGTGGTGAGCTCGCGCTGGGGCAGCTCGACCGGTTCACCATATACCTCCGACGAAGAGGAAAAAAATACCCGTTTCACTCCGGTGTTCTTGCTCAGATCCAAGATATTGCGGATTCCGCTGATGTCGTCCAGCACCATCACGGGATTGTCCAGCGTGCGCTTTACTCCCACCACCGCAGCATAATGGAACACATAGTCAAACGAATAGGCCGCCATGATGGGCGCAATGTCGTTGTAAGAATTGGCATTGCACTTGATAAATTTCCAATTGTGCAAATTTTTATCGGGCAGTTTACTCGCAGCCCCAGTCAATAGATTATCCACCAGGACAACAAAATTGTCTGGCTGCTTGACAAGCGCATCGGCCAGCGAACTCCCGACAAAACCAGCCCCCCCCGTAATCAAAATTTTTGTTTTCATGGTAGCTATTTCGGCTTATGGCACGCGATTGCAAAGTAGCCCTAGGCCAAGGTGCGGCTTGGGCATTGCCAAAATTAGGGTTTTCGCCCTAGGCTACCAATCCTTGGCAAATTCTTTTCAAAAAATAGTTGGCTATCCGGGACAAACCACCCGATTTAGTTGGTGGCCCCGAACTGGGGCGATGGATAACGCTGCGAAGCGATGCGCACCTTTGGGAACAAAATCTTTTGCGGTGATTGATTGGCCGCTGGAACCACGCTGTGGAGCAGAAAATATGCGGCTGACCATTGCTGGAGTTGGGGCTGGGCCAAGTGGGCCAAACTGATTTGGCCTGACTCCACTTCCCCGCCTACCAAATGGCAGAAATGCAATGCTGCTTGCTGCACGTGGCCCAAAGTGGTTTGGGGGCCATCGTTGGCCATCTGAAGCTGAGGAACCGGCCGATAAGCCACGGCCCCATCGTAAAGGGGGTGTACTGGGCCGCTAAATGGCCGCGGGCATCCAGCACCACCAAGCCCCCTCGCTTGAACCGAAAATAATCGGGGCCGGGAGTGGGCTGGCTACGCGGCGCAGGGGGCTTTAACATGGCCAGCAGGTGGGTAAGCCGGTTTTAGGTAGGAAAGTGCATGTTATGATGAGAGAAATCCATTGGGAGCAGTGCCGATCACGAAAACAAAAAGAGATAGAATGTAAGCCGTTGGCTGGATAAAACCGATATTGGTCATCCAAGAATTATTGAAAAACCATGCCATTACTTGACACACCTGGTTAAAAACTTTAAACGACCAACTGGAACATTTGTTGGGATTGGGTGGAGCTACCCAAAGCGTGCAATGCCGCCAGTGAAGAGCAAAAAAATGCTAATTACAATAATTAGTTAATTACGACCCAATGTTTCTTAAATAGGTCTATTTTTTGCAAGGATGAGGATAAAAAGAGGGCAAAACATTGCTGTTTTGCCCTCTTTTCTAAAAGACACTAAAACACAGGTTCTGCCCCAATTTTTTCAATTATTGAAAATCGCATTTAAAATTAATGGAAAAATCTGTAGCGCACCCTTTTAGGATTCATACCCCTTACAAAAGATGTGCTACAGCTTTTAGGTTATTCATTTTAAACCCTATTGTCTGGAATATGTATTATTGGTTCGCCATAGTGGATTTTCGCTAACGTTTCTTGGCTCGGCTTGGTAATTTGGTCGTTTTTTAGCACAAAATTTCAATTGAATTCTTAATGTTGAGCCTTGTACGCTCTCCCCGCCAGCTCCAGCCCCCCCAAGGGTCGTAGACTGCGCATCTGTGGTGCGTCACTTGGCTAACAATGGCCACCAGCAGTGCCCCAGCGGCGATCTCCAAGTCATCAAATCACACCAGCGAGGTTTTCCACGTAAACCTCTGCGGCAGACGCCCAGTCCCAGCAGTCGGCGGTCGCCAGTTTGCCGATGGAGAACTGCTGCCAAGCCCAACTGGCAAGCCCGCCAGCTAGATGACTTGCTGCACGGTGGGCAGAAGTCCAGCTTCGCCAAGGCTTGCGCAAGTGGGTGTTCACTGTGGACAATCTTTACCGATACAATAATGCCAGAGACTGTCAAATTTCGGCATTTTTTTTAGTCGATCGGCCATGACTTGGCTCTTGACTGCCCTGTGGGCTGGCACATAGTACAAATGACAATTCTCAGTAACATGGAAATGTAATACTCTTCCCAAAGAGGGGTCACCATCTATTTTGTGTATCCCCCTAATGTAATATGGATGCCCCACTTCAAACTGATAATAGGAGTCCATGACTTGCGCTACGTATGCAAATGCTTTCAATGAAACAAGGCTGTCACCAATACCTTTCATATCCACATAGGCTTTGAGATAGGGCGCATCAACACTATCAATGAATTGCTTCCAATCCACAATGTCGCTATAGACTGGCATGTTGACATATGAAATGCCTTGATCGTCATAAATAGCAATATTGTTGACCTTTGCTCTTAACCACTTACCATCATACTCCTCCACTCCACGTGTAAGTATGGCTATCCCAAAGCAAGCATCCAGATCCTTGGTCGGTTCCTATCGTAGAAAGTCCTGCACAGGGAAACAGCAATGTCGGCTTAGTTGTCGCTAGTTGTACAGCTATAAACCAACAATGTCGTAAAAAGGGCTAGCTTCCACCTATAAAATTGCCATTTGTATTAAATGCCCCTTACACCGATTGGCTGCAATCGGGGAATTGGCCACTGCTTTCTGCGCTATTGCAAGTTCATTTCGGCCACAATGCCCTTGATTTTTGCTTGCAATTGGGCTTCCACGGCTTCGTAGTCAGCTTTGTCGGCCAATTGGGTGTTCACACTGAAATAGAACTTGATCTTTGGTTCAGTGCCCGAGGGCCGCGCCGAAATTTTGGTGCCATCCGCGGTATAAAACTGCAACACATCCGATTTGGGCATTGGAATGGCCTGCTCCGTGCCCGCGATCAGGTCTTTTTCCACTTGGTTGTCGTAGTCCAGCAGGCGGACAACTGGCTGCCCACCAATGGTTTGGGGTGGGTTGCTCCGCCAATTCGCCATCATTTGCTTGATCTCCTCGGCCCCGCTCTTGCCCTTTTTGGTCAACGAAACCAACGTTTCATAATAAAAACCGTAGCGGGCATAATAGCCCAGCAGCGTGTCGTAGAGGTTGGTGCCGTTGTCCTTGGCCACTGCTGCCAGCTCGGCCAGCATCCCGCACGAGGCAATCGCGTCCTTGTCGCGCACGGCATCGCCCACTAGGTAGCCATAGCTTTCCTCTCCCCCCGCAATGAACTTTTCTTTCCCCTCTTTTTCGCGGATCATTTCGGCAATGTATTTAAACCCGGTCAAGGTGTCGTAACAATTCACCCCATTGGCGTGGGCTATCCGGTCGATCAGTTCAGAAGTGACAATGGTTTTGATCACCATCTCGTGGCCGGTGATCTTGCCGGCTCGCTGCCAAGCCTCAATCATGTAGCCGATGAGGAGCACGGCAGTCTGATTGCCGTTGAGCAGTACAAACTCCCCGTGAGGGTTTTTAACCCCAATCCCTACCCGGTCGGCATCGGGGTCGGTGGCCATGATAATATCGGCGTCCACCGCTTTGGCTTTTTGCAGGGCCAGGCTCATGGCCTCGCGCTCTTCGGGGTTGGGATACACCACCGTGGGGAAATTGCCGTCGGGCTGGGCTTGCTCCTCCACCACGTGCACGTTGGCAAAGCCCATGCGCTGGAGCAATTCGGGCACCAAAGTAATGCCAGTCCCGTGGATGGGCGAAAAAACAATCCGCAAATCAGCTTGGCGGGCAATGGCCGCTTTGCCGATGGAGAGGCCCAAGATCATGTCCAAGTAAGCTTCGTCGACTTCTTTGTCGATATAATGGAGGTTAGCCTCGATCCGATCAAATTTTATGTCGTCCACCGAAGCAATGGCGTTTACCTCGTCAATGATATTTTTGTCATGGGGCGGAGTCACTTGGCCCCCGTCGACCCAGTAGGCTTTGTAGCCGTTGTATTCTTTGGGGTTGTGAGAGGCAGTGAGCACTACCCCACTGTGGCAGCCCAAATGCCGAATGGCAAAAGACAACTCGGGAGTGGGCCGCAGTGCGGTGAAAAAGAACACCTGAAAGCCATTGGCCGAAAACACATCGGCCACTATCCGGGCAAACTCGGGGCTGTTGTTGCGGCTGTCATGGGCGATGGCGGTCTTGATTGGCACACCGGGCAGGGCTTTTTTGAGGTAGTTCGCCAAGCCTTGGGTAGCCGCCCCGACCGTATATTTGTTCATACGGTTAGACCCCACGCCCATGAGGCCGCGCAAACCGCCCGTGCCAAACTCCAGATCGCGGTAAAAAGCCTCCACCGCCTCGTCGTCGGTCAGTTGGCGTACCGCAGCCTTAGTTGTTTCGTCATAATTTCCTGATAACCAAGTATTTACTTTTTTTTGGATACTCGCGTCCATGATGGGGATACGTTTATGGGTGAGAAAATGGGCTGCGTTTGCTTAGTGCGGCTAAATTACAACACAAGTGGACTTTTAAAAAGTTTTGCTTGCGCCAAACAGCTTCTTTTCCATAAATTCATGCTCATGGCCTATTGGCCGGCGATAACAGTGGAGGGGCAGGTGGATGGTGGGCGGGTTGGCTGGAAAGCACCGCTACCCAAAATTATTGTCGTAAATGACCGATTTGCGCAGTTATTTTGAACAAAGGATGCAACCGTGGGATGGCCGTGCTTTCCGCCCCTTAATTTCACACCCTAACGGAAAAATATTGATGAAGAAGACTTAAAAGCACAAATGATTCATTTACCACAAAAGCTACTAAAAAGCGTTTACAGCACAAATTTAGCAATTCCTCCCCTTTTTCATAAATACAACGTTGTTCATTAGTTTACTTTTTCAGTTCTGCACGTAACTTTTCTATTTGTTCTACGGTTAAACCTGTCAAATCTGCGATAATATTGTTCTCGTAACCTTTCAAAATCCCATTTGTTGCATTTTCAATAAGTCTATCTTCTACCGCCGTTTCCAAAGCACTTTTCAAATCTCGGTATTGAATTAGGCTTTGTTCGTAATTATCACGTTGTTGTGCGGTTAAACCTGCTAATTCTGCTGTGCCAAAAGCCTTTCGAAAAATAGGCTCGTTTAGAATACTTGGAATATGGTCGAAACTTTCTAGGTTTTTCAGGAAGTAACACCACTTATCAAACTTAGTTTCTAATTCATTCTCTTTTTTATTGAACAAAGGCATTTGCAAAAACTTGAAATGCAGTTTGTCAAAAAACACATCACCATCTTGGTCTTTCAGGGCTACATCACGCCTAAACTTGCGTCTTTCTTCCGCTTCGTCATATTCAAAGTCAAGAACAGCCACAAAATAAATGGGTTCTAACCTAAAATTCCATTCGCCTTGTTGGGCTTGGTCTCGAATAGGAAAAGTAACATAAAATAAACTTCTGTCTTTGAAGTATTTTACCTTTGCCTTTTGCATTTCTACGATAAACCTTTCTCCCGAAATTGCCTTACAATGAATATCAAAAATAGCCTTTCTTTCAGCCGATAACTCAGCCGAATTTTCTACATTACGAAAATTTAAGTCTGCAATTTGGTGATGTGAAGGTAAAAGTTGGTTCAGAAAATCAATGAGAAGGTCTTTGTTGCCTTCTTCGCCAAAGAGTTTTTTGAAGCCAAAGTCAGTGTATGGATTGATATACTTTGCCATTTGGAAATTATGTTTTATAGATACGCAAAGTTAAGAATTTTCGGGCTATTCTTTGAGAGTTTTTCTTTTCAAAATTGATGACAACGAACAGGGCTTGGCGAAGGCGGGGAATTGACCAACTGTCCGCCCGGAACTGAAGCTAAATTTATAACTAAAAGTCGAAGTTAACCAACAAAAGCCCGGCAGAATTCCGTCCGCCGAAACCAAGGCTTGGATATGCACTGCCGATGATTGCCTCAACGTCGATCCCCAATTGCACAAAAACTTTTATTGTGCGTTCCCATTCTAGTCCACAATTGTTACAAGGTTTTTGTATTCGCTTTTTATGTCACCATAATTCTCTTTCCCGACAAAGAATTTGGTATTTGTCCAATTATTTAAGTCACCTTTTAAGTCGTTAAAATAATATTCTCCCGAAATTTCAAAGTCCATGAAAGCAAGTTGAAACGGATGAATAGAATAAAATTTCCGCATTCTGTCCAACAGAAAGTTTTTTAAAATAGTTGGACAGCTATCACTCTCACTCCAATGTTGATTTGTAAGTCCGAAAACATGGTCAAGTGTCGCTGTATAAAAACTTATGTCAAACCAATTTGAGCCTGTTTCAATGGGCTCAAGCTCTCGAATATTAAAAATCTTGAAAGGGATAATGAAATTGTCGAGTGTCAATAGCCCTTGTAGTTCGTAATATTCATTTGGGATTTGTATTTTATTGAAGCCTTCGTCAAACGGTCCTTCAATGTTGTTAAGTGTCTAAAAGTAGTTAGTGTATTGCTGAATTGGTTTTGTGTCAATACTGGGGCAAACCTGAATACAGAGTTCGTAAAACCCGCCACATCTTAAGTCGTCATTTTGAAATAGTAATCTTATGTCTGTCATTTGGAACGGGATGTCAATTATGGTGACGCACCACTCGTTAATATACGCAACTCATGTGTATTTTTCATAAATTTAGTTGGTG
>JAYUVL010000053.1:0-11958 GCA_043754075.1 Cytophagales bacterium
ATTCCCCCCGCAAATATTGCCCCTGATTGGTTGGCTGTGTTGTTATTAAAGGTAGAATTACGAAATGTAAAAGCTCTATTGGTGAGCAATGCCACTGCACCTCCCAAACTTGCCGTATTATTTTTGAAAGTGCAGCTATGAATTTCGTTTAGCTTGCAATCTGAAATCCACAAAGCACCCCCCGAAGCATTTAAGGCAGTATTTCCATCAAAAACACACGTATTAAAAAGCAAAGTTGTATTTTCGGCAGCAGTACTCAAAGGATATTCAGAGTCAGGAATACCCGAACTACCACCACCTTTATGCCAAAATGCACCACCTTGATTGGCTGAATTATTTTTGAAAGTACAGCCTGTAACCTCCACCGATTGGCTGTTGTAAGGAAATAAAAACATAGCACCGCCTTGTCCTTGTCCATTTGAAGTATTGCCCTCGAAAGTAGAACCTCTGATAATTAGTTCGCCATTATCTCCTCTTGCACCGTCATCATAAATAGCTCCGCCACAAGGGTCTCCACCTACCAAATCTGTGGTGCTATTGTTTTTGAAAGTCGAGTTGGTGATATACAAATTGCTCAACAAATTACTAATGGCACCGCCCTGATTAACAGCTTTGTTATTTTCAAAATAGCAATTGGTAACTCTTAATATACTCAAACTTTTGGTATAAATAGCCCCACCGCCACCTTCTGCGTCTAAGGTAGAGGTGTTGTCATAAAATTTGCAATTATTCAGTTCGGTATTTCCTTTAAACTCCACAAAAATACCTGCCCCTTGTGCATTTACATTTCCGTTGCGAACAGTCAAATCATTGATAATGGTATGTCCTGCAATCGAAAAAACACCAAAATTGGGGGCTGCATTATTTCTAATAATTGTCGAGCCGTTGCCATTAATGGTCAAATCTAAGCCTATAACATTGTTTAGAATTCGGGGAAGTCCACGCTGACCACATTGACCTGTTGCATTTGGATCTGCAAAATTCACAGTTGTTAGCGTATAAGTTCCGTTGG
Source organism: Cytophagales bacterium (assembly GCA_043754075.1). Classification (GTDB taxonomy): domain Bacteria; phylum Bacteroidota; class Bacteroidia; order Cytophagales; family Thermoflexibacteraceae; genus JALONO01. The sequence continues at coordinate 1,013 of JAYUVL010000053.1, forward strand.
TGGCTAAGTTGATAATATCTGCTTCGCTATTCGCGTTGGCAGCATTGATAGCGGCTATTAAGCCCGCCACATCACCATTAGCAATATTGAAAACGGCAGCTCTTGTGTGGACGGACAAAAGCAAAAATAAAAATAGGATTATTTTTTGCATGGTTTTAAACGTTAAAAGAATCGTCATTAAATGGTTATTTCTAAACTCGGCTTTAGCCGATTTTACTACCACTAAGTTAACGATGATTTAAGCATACATATTTTAAGTTAGATTTTTCCAAGAACTAATACATGGCAATTTTTACGTAAGATTTATATAAAATATATCAGCTAGCCAGTTTCTTGATGGTCTTTAAGGTTGAAAATTTAATTTTCCCGTACACACGCCAGAACGGGATATACTCATTTATAGATAATTAACATTAAAATGCTGGCTATTATCAACAATAACCAATCTATGTAATTTTTTTATACCAAATTACATTTTAGTAATGCTTACACTGAGGCCACTAAACAAAATAAATAATGGGGAGAATCAGAAATAATTGTCAAGGCAAGGCATAGATCGGCACATGCACCCGCAGCGATGCGTATTCCATTTGGGGAAGGACTTAAAAAAGCTTAGGCTGCTATATGGCTAGGGCAAAGAAAGTACTTCCTTGATTTTCAGCACTTTTTACCTGCATTTCTCAGCACTATGTTTTGACAAAGTGATACACGTAAGCCCATTCCTCTTTCACTGGTTGCATCATGCCTACACTTGCTCTTCTCACTCAACCGCCCTCGTCAACCTTGGATGCTGGGGTTGTAGTAGCTACCAACTGGCGTTAACCATTAATGAAATCTGATTGGCATACCATTGATTCGCCTATGCTTTTACCCGATCTTGGATGGCTGAGCAAGCCCCCGTTTTATTGGTTATTCCGGTCTGATTAGACAATGGTAAATTTTATCTACGCAACTAAACCACACGTGAGCTTACCTTTGGCCGACCAATCATTGGGCTACGCCATAACAGCGATCGAACTGCCCGCCGGCTCGCAAACAGGCAATAAGTTGGAGAATGCCCCGCTGTCCTCGGTTACCATACCAACGCCCCACTTCGTGCTGGGCGGTCAGGTAGTGTAGATAAACGGTGTGGGGGTTGCCAAAAAAACTTTCTGGATTGGCCAATCCACGCAAGGGTGGCGCGTAGGTGCCATTGATGGTCATGGCGGCCCATTCGGCCTCAGCTCCGGGAAATCGATAATCAATCTGCATGGCCAGCCCTTCGTCAAACCACGTGGGAATATGAAAGGTGCGGTGGTACCAGCCCACGCGATCCAGCAGTTCTGCATGGACCATCTCGTGCGCCAGCACATCAACGTTCAAGCCGCGCCCGTCCAACACAATGTAACCGCCCAGCGGTGAGAGGTGGGTCATCCCGGTTTGGGCTCTTTCACTGCCAAAATATTTGATTGTATAGCTGTCGGTGCCTGCAATGACTACTGGATCTGATTGGAGGGAGCCAAAAAAGTCAATTACCCGCTTTTTGGCCATTGCGTGATTGCGCAGTAACGCTTGCCGCTCGGGTTGGGCCATGCTGGGGTGTACATATAAGCGGGGACCAATGTGATCCATGGCGTGCCAATCGACAACCAGACAACGGATAAAGCCGGCATAAAGCCAACCGTAGGTGATTCCCCCTGCGGTCATGCCAAAAATTACCCCAAGTGTCAACAGTTGGAACCAGCGCTTCATAGGACAGAAATGGGGGCGGGAAAATCAATTTAGAACCAATCAAGCACACTTGCGGTCATTTTTCCAACCGTTATTGGGCTGGTCACCGGAAAAATCAGGAGAATGAAACCGATTTTTAACTTGGCCCATCACATTGCCATGACCAAAAAACATGTGATAACTATTGTCAAACGGATGAGCTAAGATCAATGTAATTTGGGCGATAACCAAGACCTGTCTGCTTGATTTTCCATAGCTTATTTTTTCGATGGTAGCAGTTTCAGTTGGTTTGAGCAACTCACGCGATCTTCTGGTCACTGCTCAAGAAGTAGCTTCCCCCTTAGTCTCCTACTGGCAGCACTTCAGAAAACTCGATGTCATTGATTTTTTTACCAAAAATAGCAAAAAACTGGCCACTGTCGGTTTTCTCAATGCGCAACCGGTAGTCGCGGGTCATGTCGTAATAGTCCCACATGATCACGCGCATGGGCTTGTTGCCCAAGGCAGCGTTGAACATCGTTCCTTCCAAACGATTGTCGCGGTATACGGTGAAATCGGCATACTGCATCACGTTGGGCGGGGCCGCATTGAGGGTGACGTACTCATCAAAATTTTTGTCAATCATGTATAAATTGACAATAGTGCTGATGTGACAATACACCAAGGCCGACTCTCGGCGCACCGACAGGTAGATGAGGTCATTTTCATAGTTAAGTTTAAACTCACGTTCCGAGAGGCCATCGTTCCAATCAAATTGGATCCGGTTCACCACTTTCCAAGTTTTCAGGCCATAATCCACCAAAAAACCGATGTTCAAATTTTCAATCGTGAGCTTGGTAGGGTCATATTCGGTCGAGTGGACTTCGCGGGGCTTCACCACTGGGGCCTGGGTCAAGCCGGGCCGGGCCTTGCCACGGTTCAGACTCGGGCTGTTGCCCGTTTCCCGCTCATATTTGGTCATCACTTTGCGCAAGCACTCATCAGCAATTTCCTTGTTGCGGCTCTCGATCATGCCCGGAATGCGAAACAGATCGATGAACCACCAAATTCCCAAACCACCCAATGAAAACCAAAAGAGCAGTTGCAAAAGTATCTTATCCACATACAAATACTGGATGGGGAGCATAAAATGCAGGATGTAGGGGATTATGGCGGTTTTCATCCGCTGGGTATACTCCCGAACAAAGTCTTTTTGGTATTCGTCAGGCAGCACCGCCAGTTGGCTGCTGACCGCGAAAGGGAGTTGGCGCTCTATTTGGAAAGGGACGACTGCACTGGTGGCCATGAAAAAATAAAATGTTAGGTCTGTGCAAATATAACCAAAACTCACCAAGTGAGATCGGATAAAATCTCGGGAACTCAAAAATCAGTCGCAGTAAAACTAGTTGGCAACGATGACCAACTCGGTGCGGCGGTTCTTGGCCCTGCCTGCCTCCGAAGTATTGCTGGCCATGGGCTGGGTGGCTCCAAATCCCTGCGCCCGGATCCGGTATGGCTCTACCCCTCGCCCCACCAACAGGTCGCGCACCAGCTCGGCCCGCTGCTGGGACAACAGTTGGTTTTGCTTTTCGGGGCCAATGTTATCGGTGTGCCCCCGGATCTCAATTTCGGCAAACGGATAATCAGCCAAAAATTGGATAATCTGATCCAGTTCTGCCTCATTTTTTTGCTCGATGTCCGTTTTTCCGGTCATAAAATAAATTTCCATCACCCTTGTATCGCCCAGTTTGGGTGGATGCTGGTACTTGGCTGCCGGCGGGCCGGCGGGGGCTGGTTCTATGGCGAAGAGATCGGCACCAGGGCCTTCGCCAAAAGTTTCCACCAAGGCCATCAGCCCGCCCTCGGCCAATTCCCGGGAAAGGCCATAAGCCGATGGAGAGAAACTCAACTGGTAAAATTGGTGCATCCGACGGCTGATGTCGGAAAATATGCGCGGAAAATCCTTTTCGGTCAGGGCATAATAGTATTCCCCGTCGGCAATATGGGCAAGTTTGCGCAGATACTCGTCATTTACCTTTTCTCCAAAGCCAACGGTATAAATTCGGATGCCTTTTTTGAGCACTTTGGTCAACACATCGATTTCGCTCAAATACGATTTCTCATTGCTGCCATCCGACACAATGACCAAGGCGCGCTGCATCAATTGGGGCAATTTGTCCAATTGGCTCACGGCGGCACTGATGGCGTCGTTCAGGGCGGCCCCGGGCTCGGCGGAGATACTGTCCAAGTTTTGGAGCTGTAGGAGCAGGGTGCGGCGGTCTTTGCTCAACGGGGCAAAAACTTGGGAGTTTCGCACGTACTTGAGCATGGCCACTGCATCATGTTCAGGCTTTGCATTCACGAATTGGGCAAAAGCCCGGACAATGGCCGCTGGCCGGATGGGGCCTTGGGCAGCGTTGTGATCGGCCAGCAGGGCGAAAGCGCAGTGCACGGTGTCGGCTAGGCCCACTTCCCGCAAAGTAAAATCGGTGATGGGCAACGCCTGGCGCGAATGGACAGGCACGGCGGCAAGCTTGTTCCATATTTTCCGCCAGTCCTGGGCCGCCGCCCCGGTAAAAAAATTACCCTGCGCGTCGGTGAGGTGAACATTGACATAAAACTTCTGATTTTTGATAATAAAATTGCGCAAATGTAGTTTACGTAAGCTCTGACTATTGACGTACTCCTCAATGGGCCGGTTTTGCTGGATAATTTGATTTTTGTAGGCCGCCCCTTCGGCTGGCGAGAGCAAGTCGGACCGCTGGGAAATCAAGGCGGCAGCCGAAGGGGCCGGTAGCTGGCGAGTGAAATACTGGGCGGTGGGGAGCGTTTTATCGGCCCCTGGCTTGAGCAGATCCGCCAAAAAAATACTCCCAGTGTTCCCGTCCTGATCGCACACCACTACTCGATCGGGGCGCAGGCTGAGCAGGGTTGAGGACAGATAGCGAAACACTTGGCCGGTAAGCTCGGAACGGAGCGCCAGTTCTTGGCCCGCTACTTGGCTGATGGCCCAGTCGAGTTGCGCACTCAGGAAATGTTCCGGTTCGCCCAGTTGGGCAGTCATTTGGGGAAACTGAACAAACTGGACAAAGGACCCATCGGCCATGTCAATGGCCGCAAAACGGGTCCCGAACTTGGCCACAAACAGGGAATCGCTCTGCCATTGCCACGCTTGGCCATTGCTCTTTGATTCACCGTTCTCGTAGTTGAATACCCACTTGCGCTGGCCCAAATGTAGGACCCGGACTTGGTTGGGATCATTGGTTACCACGGCGGCAAAGGCTGCGCCGGGCGAAAGGGTTACTTGGGCATTGGTAGGAACGAGATTGTCCAGCGCAAGTACGCGGGGGGCCCGCAAGTCGGGCATCAAATAGCGGTTCACCGAAATGCCCTGTTCAGATTGTACCAACGTCACGAGCTGGTTGGACTGGGGCAGATAGCGCAACTGGTTGGCTTCTATCTGTCCCAGGGGGCGGGTGTCGCCCGTTTGCCAGAAATGCCATGATCCGGCCGCCGTTTGAACGGCCAAATATGAGCCCAAGGCCGCTACCTTCACCGGCTGCTCGGGCAAGTGCTTGTAAACCAGCAATTTTTTCTTGGGGGAAAATTGGTAAACCCGCATTTCATTGGCCAGCAACACTACCAGTGCATCGGCCGAAGTAATGGCTTGCACAATTGGGGTGTGTAGGCTGATCTCGTGTAATATTTTACCAGTTTGTGCCTGACAAACTGTAATCCGGTGGTTACTCTGTAAAAACAGCCAGTCGTTCCCTTCCCCAAAAGCGATATGTTCTATCGGATCCCGATCGACCAGCACGACTTCATGCAGCTGGAGGCCCAAACTCGGGTTGTAAATGTGCACTACGTTCCTCAACTCGGCGGGCATGCCCGCGTGGCCACTAGCCAGTGGTTTACAATAGTTCACTGCCAACAAATGACCGTCGTGGCTATTGGCAAAGGCCGAGGGCTTGACTGTGTGCCCTGAAGCAAAGCTAATAAAAGGGAGAAGGAGTAGGCAAAGGAGTGTGTGGGGCATCATTTTGTTTTTCTACAAAATTAAGCATCTGCCACTCATTTTTTTTCTCTATGATCGCCCTGAAATCACCTAGCTAAGAAAAGACCGACTATTGTACTTTTTTATGGTAGGGCCGCTAGCTCTTTTTGCTCGCGGACGCGCAAAGGCTGGCCATTTATATCCCTGATGAGTTGCCCTTGCTCATTGCGCAATTCATAGTCGCGGGTCAATTGCATTATTTGAAGATTTAGTTGAACGATAGTCCAAGTGATCGCTTCGCCGGGAGTGCCATTGGCAGCATTGCGGACAATGCTCAGGCGGGTGTCATTTTCCAACAACCGCCAAGTGCCCAGCGTTTGTTGGGCTGACCCCGGGCAGATACTGGCTCCTTCATCGCTAATGTAGGCATTGCCCTTGAAAAAAATATCAATATCATCTTTCGCACAAGCGGTAACAAAACCCGGGGTGGTGCCGATAGAAGAAATCAAGGAGCTTGTGTAACTGACTGTTCGCCAACGTTTTCCCCCAGTAGCCACCAAGCGGCTAGTCTGGTTGCTGGCTATTACCACAAAAACCCGATTGACGAAAAAAGAGCCGACTGACTTCACGTCGGTCGAGATCCGGCCGGCCCAGTTGGTGGTGTCGCCCCTGACCACATCCAAAAAGTAAGATCCATCGGCCAGCCCAGCAAACCGCACTACCCCTGTCCGATCGGTCGTGGAGGGTTCTTTCACTGGGGAGCGGCCCGATTGCCAATCTTCGCGATTGGCATAAATGATCACCTGGGCATTCCGCACTTCCTCGCCCAAGCTGTTGATAACATAAATCTCCAACACGGCAGTGTCTTGGCCTTCACCGCAAGCCAGCAAACTGCTCAAGGCCAACAAGATGAACCAGTTTAGCGCGGATGTACGGGAAAATTTTCTTCGGCAAAAAATCATAACCCAAAAATACACGATTTTTGCGAAGAAACGAAGGGGAAAGCCAGCGCAAAAAAAAACCGGCACTGGGCCGGCGGGAGTTGGTTAGTTGTTCGGTCGATTAGCGATGCTGCCCCGAAGGGACAACGACGTTTGCATTTTTGGCTTGCGCCGCAGTGCTTTTTTGCTCACGATGGCAAGCCACAAAGGCCAACATGCCACCAATACAAAACATAAGTAGTATTTTTTTCATGGTCCTAATCTGACTAGCTTGTTAGACTGAGCAAAAGTAAAAGTTTTTCTGAAAAAAACAATAACTCGGCCCAAAAAGACGTTTGGTGACATCACACTATTGGTTGAGCATTTGGGCAGCCGCCTCATCCACCACGGCTATGGCGTGCCCCAAGAGCTGTAAGATACTGGCGGGCACTTGCTCGGTCACTTCGCCGCGCAGCGCCTGCTGGATAATGGCGGCTTTCCGCTCGCCACTCGCAATGAGGATGGGCAGCTTGGCCTCTTGAAAATGCCGCAGCCCCAAGGTGATGCCGCCGGTGAGCGGGGTAGCTTGTGAAAAATATTTTTGTCCCACTGTTACGGTAATCTCATCCAGTTCGGCCAAATGGGCATAAGTGTCAAACTGGGTGCCCGGCTCATTGAGGGCAATGTGGCCATTGAGGCCCACTCCGACCAGCATTAAGTCCAGCCCGCCCCGGTCAGCAATCAACTGGTTCATTTGGTCACATTCGGCGGGCAGATCGGCGGCGGTGGCGGTGAAAAAATGATACTGGTGGGCGGGGATTTGCAGCGGGGCCAAAAAATGCTGGTTCACTATGTACTTGCAGGATCCTTCGCTGGTGCCGTCCAGCCCCAGCCATTCGTCCAGCCCGACAAACATGCACTGCGAAAAGTCAACCTTGCCCGCTTGGGCATCGGCCACCAAACATTGGAACACCCCAACCGGACTATCGCCAGAGGGGAGACACAGCAGTGCATTGGGTTTTTGTTGCACCAAATCGACGATCAGATCGGCAGTATGCCGTGACAGGCCGGCGTAATCAGGTAAAATGTGGATTTGCATATTGGCAAAAATAAAAGGTATGGTTAAATCAACTAATCATGGCAATAAATTCGGCCTCAGAAAGAATGGTAACATTCAATTTTTGGGCCTTTTCGCGCTTGGCTGGCCCCATGTCATCGCCAGCGAGTACATAGCTGGTCTTGGCCGAAACGGAAGACACGTTTTTGCCCCCGTGCTGTTCAATCAACCGTTTGATGGCCTCGCGGTCAAATTGCTGGAACACGCCAGACACTACAAAGGTCTTGCCCACCAGTTTATCGCTCAACTTGACCAATTCGTTTCCACTTTCGGCAAACTGTAGACCAGCGGCCCGCAATCGATCCAAATGGGCCAAATTATCGGGATCGGCAAACCACGCCCGCACACTCTCCGCGATTTTGCTGCCCACCTCGGGGGCCGACGTTAGTTCTTCTAGCGATGCATTGGCCAAACTATCAATATTTTTAAAGAAAGTGGTCAGTTTTTCTGCTACAGTTTCGCCCACGAAACGGATGCCGAGGGCAAATAGCACCCGGCTGAACGGTTGGGCCTTGGAAGCCGCAATGCCCAGTACCACATTTTGGCTCGACTGCTCTTTGAAACCTTCTAATTCCCGGATTTGCTCAACCCGCAAATCATACAGATCGGCGGGCGACTTGACCAGTCCCCGGTCAAAAAACTGTTCAATGGTTTTGCCGCCCAAACTGTCAATGTCCATGGCCTTGCGGGCCACGAAATGCTCGACCTTGCCCTTGATTTGGGGCGGACAGCCCTTTTCGTTGGGGCAATAGTAGGCCACTTCCTCAGCCCGGCGCACCAGATCAGTGCCGCACTCGGGGCACTGGGCCACAAACCCGATCCGCAAACTGTCCGCTTGCCGCTTGGTCAAATCCACGCCCGTGATCTTGGGGATGATCTCGCCCCCTTTCTCCACAAAAACTGCATCGCCCTGGTGTAGATCCAAACGAGCTATCTCATTGGCATTGTGGAGGGTAGCCCGTTTTACGGTAGTGCCTGCCAGCTTGACCGGGGCCAGATTGGCCACTGGCGTCACAGCCCCAGTGCGCCCCACTTGATAACTGATGGACAACAGTTCGGTGGCGGCATTCTCGGCCTTGTACTTGAATGAGATGGCCCAGCGAGGGCTTTTGGAGGTAAAACCCAATATTTCGCGCTGCGCATAACTGTTGATCTTGATGACAATGCCGTCGGTATCCAGCGGTAGATCCGCCCGCTGAAACTCCCAATGCTTGATGTATGCCATTACGGCGTCAATGTCTTGGCATTTCTGAAAATGCGGGGATACCTGAAAACCAGCTCTTTGCAAGAACTTCAACGATTCTTCATGCGTTTGAAACGGCAAACCATCGGCTTGGAGGTCATACATGTAGGCGTCCAGGGTGCGTTTGGCCACGGCGGCCGAGTCTTGCATTTTAAAGGCCCCAGAGGCGGCATTGCGCGGGTTGGCCAAATAAGTCAACGGCTTTTTTCCTTCATGGGCGCGCTTTTCGTTTTCTTTGGTAATTTCGTCATTGAGACGGTCAAATGCCTGATGGCTCATAAAACCTTCGCCCCGGATCTCAAATTCGGCCGGAAAAACCGCTTCGGTGGCGGGCACTCGGTAAGGTTGCAGGTGTTTTTCGTCCACCCGCAGGGGTAGCGTGCGGATGGTCTTGAGGTTGGCCGTAATGTCATCGCCCTGGTCACCATCGCCCCGGGTGAGGCCCTGCACAAACAGGCCGTCGCGGTAGGTCAGGCTCAGGGCCACGCCGTCAAACTTGAGTTCGGCCACATACTCATAGGGGGTTTCGCCCAGCGCTTTTTTGATCCGTTGATCAAATTCTTTTAACTCCTCTTCGTTATAAGTATTGCCAAGCGATAGCATGGGCCGCTTGTGGGGCACTTGGACAAATTCTTTGGTAATGGCCCCGCCCACCCGCAACGAAGGGGAATCAGGGAACTGCCAATGGGGATATTCTCGTTCCAAAGCTATCAATTGGGCCAATAACTGATCAAATTCAAAATCAGGGATTTCCGATACGCTGTCTTGGTAATAGCGTTGGTTATAGTATTGGATCTGGGCCGAAAGCTCACGGATCTTGGTTTGGGCCTGCGCTGGGGTCATAGGAACATGGGTAGTAAAACGGGACAAAAATAGCTTTTTTTAGTTGCCAAGACCGCTTGAAAAAGCTTATACATCGCCTCGGGCAGTTGATAAGCGTGGCACTAGAGCGGACTTGAGCACGATCGTTTCGTTTTGAACCGGCGTGTTTTTGTGGTACAAGTTGCGGAAAAGGATCTTGGCCGCGGCCCGGCCCATTTCAAAGGCTGGCTGAGTGATGGTGGACAAGGGTGGATTGAGCAGGGCTGCCGTCTTCAAATTGGCAAAACAAATTACTTTCAAATCTTGCGGAATTCGCAGGCCCAATTCTTGGCACACCAAATAGACATTGATGGCCAGCGTTTCGACCGAAGCAAAAATCCCGTCGGGCCGGTGGGGCGTGCTGAGCAGTTCCTTGATCTTTTGGTAGGCCAGTGCTTCATCACTGCCACAATGCACGATGTGCGTGGGCTGGACGTCCAGATCATGCTTGTGCAAGGCTTCTAGGTAACCGGCCTTCCGTTTGTTATCGATAGACAGCAACGAGGAAATGGATAGATAAGCGATCCGCCGGGCCCCGTTTTGGATCAAGTGCTCAGTAGCGTTGAATCCGCTCAAAAAATCATCGGTAGTAACTTTGGCCGTCTCAATTTCGTGGCATACCCGGTCAAAAAAAACTACCAGCACCCCCTGTTCATTCAACTTGGCCAAATGTTCGTAGCCTTGGGTTTTGGCCGTCACTGACATGATCACCCCATCGATCCGGCCACTTTGCAGGTGCTGGCAAATGTCGATCTCTTTTCGAACATCGTCGTGGGTTTGGTAAATCAAGACGTGATAGTGCTGTTCTTGGGCCACCGACTCGATGCCGTTAATGGCCAAAGAAAAGAAGTTATTGGCAATCTCGGGAACAATGACGGCAATGTGCTGACTTTGCCGGCGGCGGAGACTGCTCGCATATGGATTGGGCTGAAAGTTAAGTTTTTTGGCCAGCCCCAATACCCGCGCTTTGGTCTCCGGGCTAATCTCGTAGCTGTCTTGCAGTGCTTTGGACACGGTGGAAATCGATACGCCCAACTCATTGGCCAGCATTTTTAGGTTTACTTTAGTCATCAAAATCAGCGGCTTACCTCCATAAAAAACTTTGTTCCGACCAGTAAAATC
>JAYUVL010000054.1:0-2864 GCA_043754075.1 Cytophagales bacterium
CTCAGCCCCAAGTTGGGAGGGTCTGCCCTTGGTTGGCAAGGCCCGGATCTTGGGCCACCATTTACCGGGCTTAATTTCCCCACTCCGCGTTGATCCCTAGCCGTTTCCACCAATGCTGGAACACCAAAATGGCCCAAACGTGATTTTGGTCAAAATTTTGGGTGTGAAAAACTGCCTGTTTGAGTTGTTGGATATAAGCCGGGCTAAACACACCTTGGGCGGCCACGAAGTCGTCGGCGAGTAGATCCCGTTCGATCAGTTTGCGCCATTCGGTGCGGTATCCCTTTGCCAGTGGCACATCGAAGCCGTGTTTGGGGCGGTTGTAGAGTTCGGTGGGCAGCAGCGAGCGGAAGGCATCTTGCACCAACCGCTTTTTCATCTTACCATCAATTTTATAGGCAGCCGGGAGCGCAAAGGCAAAGTTGACCACTCGGTGATCCAAGAACGGCACGCGCACTTCCAGCGCGTGGGCCATGCTCATCAGATCCACTTTGGTGAGCATGTCGTTGGTCAGCACCATTTGCACATCGGCATACAATATTTCATTAAGATCTTGTCCCTTAATGGATTGGAGCAAATTAGCCTTGCGAGTGGGGTAAGCTTGATCCAAGTTGCGCAGCTGGGCCGGCAACCATTCGTTCTCGGTATCGATGGGGCTATGGTTGGCCATCCGCTGGTTGGCTTGGCTGGTGAAAATGCCGGCCAGGCGGCTCTGCTCCATAAAACTGCTCAAATACCAGTACCGTTCTTTGGGCGTTTTGGTGAGGCTTTCGGCAAATCGGTGGGCTTGGCGGATCCGGTTGCCCAGGGGCGAGTTGCGCGAGCGGGGCAACTGGGCCAAGACCGGGAGCAGGGCCTTGAGCATTTGCGCGGTGAAGCCTCCCTGCCGGGCGCGAAATTCGCCCATGTACTTGTTGTAGCCCGCAAACAGTTCGTCGGCCCCATCGCCGGAGAGGGCCACCGTGACCTGCTGTCGGGTTCGCTGGCTCAAAATATAGAACGGCAAGCACGAAGAATCGGCAAATGGTTCACCAAAATGGTTTAATAAACCGCCCATCGCTTCAAACAAATCGTCATTGCTCAATGAAAATACCGTGTGATTGGTTTGGTACTTTTTGGCCACCAAGTTGGCATAGCGGGTTTCGTCGAAGAAAGGTTCATCCTTGTACCCCACTGAAAAAGTGTTGAGTTCGGGCTTGTGGCGGCTGGCCAGGGCGGTCACCACCGAGGAGTCGATCCCCCCGCTAAGGAAGGTGCCCAGCGGTACATCGGCGATGAGCCGCTCTTGCACCGAGGCTTCCATGAGTTGGACCAACTGTTTTTGGGCGGCCTCGTAGGTAGGTGCGCTAGGGTAGGTGTTGGTGGGGCGGGGCGGGGCATACCACTGATGGATCTGGATGTCGCGCCCGGTGACCTTGAGCCAGTGCCCCTGCATCAGTTTGAACACATTTTTGATCATGCTGTGGGGGGCGGGCACGTAGTGCAACTGGAAGTACTGTTGGACGGACGCCCAGTCAACCACTTTGGGGACATTGAAGGCCAGCAAACTGTCCAGCTCGGAGGCAAACAAAAACTTGTCCTCGTCGGCATACCATAGCAGCGGTTTGATGCCCAAGCGATCACGGGCAATGAACAGCGACTCCGCTTGGGCATCGTATATGGCAAAGGCAAAGAACCCGTGCAGCCGGTCCAAGGCCAGCTCGCCGTAGTGGATGTAGAGGTAGAGCAGCACTTCGGTATCGGAGGCCGACTGAAAAACCACCCCTTTGGCCAGCAGATCCCCGCGCAATTGTTGGTAGTTATAAATTTCCCCGTTGAACACGATCGTGTAGCGTCCAGAGGCATCGGTCATGGGCTGATTGCCATCAGGAGTCAGGTCGATAATGGCCAAGCGGCGGTGGCCCAGTCCGCAGCGTCCTTGGTCAAATAGTTGGGCCGCATCGGGCCCCCGGTGGGCCTGGGCATCATTGGCGGCCCGGAGGTTGACCATGCTCCAGCGGCCAATTTCGTTGAAGGCATAAATGCCGGTGATTCCACACATGAGGGCAAGTTACACAAAAAAAGAAATTTGCTATTTTACCGCTTCGGGTAGCTGGCCTTTGAGTTGCCAGAGTGCATCGAGCGGAGTGTCCCGTTCATGATCGTACACATAGCGGTGAAATTTGTCCAGTTTGCGCAATAAATAGAGCAGTTGGAGTTTTTCTCGCAGGTTGAGAGGGGCAGTTACAATGTCGCACACTTGGCTCATAGGGGCGTAGCCTCTCCCTAAAGCTTCGCGCCCGGCCTCGGTAATGAGGAGTCGCTTGCTCCGGCGATCGTGCTGGTCGTCGTATTGCTCCACCAGCCCACCGCCGATCAATCGCTTGAGAATCTCCGTGCCCGAAGGTTTTTCGTGGGCATTGAGCTCGATGATCTGGGTCTTGGTCAAACTGCCCCACTCGGCCAATATGGCCAAATAGACAAAATCATCCACGCTGACCAAGATCGAGTTGGCCAATCCTTTTTTGGTATATTGACGGGTATAGCGGTTCATGAGCGCGATCAACCGGCCCAAGTTTACTTCTAGCGCACCTCGTTCATGGGCGATGGGCGGGGCGGAACTATCGGCAACCTCATTTGTGGGCAGGGTGTGGTTGTCCTGTTGCTGGTTGAGCCACGCGGTAAACAGCAAAACATTTTGCTGGCCTGGCTCGGGATGTTGGTCTTCATACTGTCCAGCCAATTCTACAAGGGCTTGGATCAATTGGTATTTCCCCATTTTAAGTACTGATTTGTGAACAAAATAAGTGTTTTATTGAATTTGGTATAAAAAACATCAGTATTGAAATAAAAATCATAGGCTAAGGTTCGCTAATTTTTCTGGG
>JAYUVL010000055.1:0-5676 GCA_043754075.1 Cytophagales bacterium
ACTTTCTAAAATTCTGCTTTTTTGCCAATCGGATGCACAACTCAAACAATTCCATAACTTATTTTTTAAATTCAAATCATTGGGTAAAATTGAATACAAGTTAAAACCTACATTCAAAGCCACGCCTTGGTAACTACTGTCCCAACCATTCCCTTCAAGAAAATAACCTTCAGTTTGTTTCTTCGCAATTCCAAGATTCGCGAATGAAACGCCAATTGATTTGAGATTTTCGTCATTGAGCCAGTGGCCCAAACTATAAAGAGCCAAAGCATTGAAAAACAATCTATTGGGTGCGTTTTGGTCGGCTATTTCTAAAATTGTTTTTTGGATGGATAGCCAATTTGCTGCAAGGGCTATTTTGGGTCTCAATGTTTCAATTCTGTTTTTGTAACTTGCCATTGTAGCAGAATGATACCAAGTGCTTTGCTCAAAATTATTGAGTGCCAAACCAACCGAGGCAAGAAAAAAAGAAACACCACTTGCTAAATCTGCCTGATTAGGCGTTTGATTAGATAAATTAGCAGGTACAACCAACTCAAAATTACCATCAAGAAGTTGTTTAGCAAAAGAATATTCTATGGATTTGATAACATATTCCAATGCCTGAGTGTTTTGCTTTGCAACGGCATAATCTGCTTGTCCTAATATGCCTACTTGAAATCTAACGTGAAAATAACCATTTTTATTCCTGCTCATTGCTCCCTCACTATTTGGAACATCTACCGAAGCCAAACCTTGAAGTATATTACTGTCAAATAATTGCAATAGTTGATTTCTTTTCAGATTATTTTGAATTGGGGTTGTTTGACATTGATAATTGCTATCGTCTTTGATTGGTTCGTCTTTCCCGTTGCAACTTGTCAAAAAAACAAATGCGGTTAAAATAATACTTCTTATCATACTACATCTTGATTTTGGTTTTTAGTTTGATGAGTTTTTCAGGTAAAGGTTTAATGAAGTGTTTATGGCCATTTGCCCTTAACGATTACCGATACCAACTCGGGCTCACCGCTCTGTCCAAGGGGTTCAGTACCCCCTGGACAGTGTGGTTGCTTGCATCGTTCGATGGTTTTGGAACTGCTGTGCCCTAAAAGTTTCTGGCTGATATTGCACGCGTTGCTTGTTTCAATGTTAAAAAAAGCGTTTCGAGATTCCTAAAAAACAGTGTATTAATCGCCAAGCGACGCTACCAGCCGATTCCGTAATCTTCGCCGTGGTTGCTGGAGCCGCCCCAAAAGCTGCCGTGCTGCCAATCGAAATAAATGGCATTGATCGGGCCGCTCGTCCGCTCTTGGAAGGAGAGGCTGTAGCCCATTTGCGACAATTCTTTGCGGGTCCATGCGGGCATGGCACTGTTGAGCGTGAGGACACCGGGCCGCTTTTCATGATCGCCAAAGCTGGAATACATCTGGAATGTCTTGAAACTGGGGGCTTCGCAGGCTTCCTGGACCGTCATGCCAAACTCGGCCATGTTGAGAAAAAACTGGAGGAGCAGTTGGTCCTGCTCGTCGCCGGCCTGTTTGGCAAATGACAAAAAGGGTTTGCCGTCTTTGAGGGCCAAGCTCGGGGTGAGGGTAACCCGGGGCCGTTTGCCCGGCTCCACCACGTTGAATGGGTTTTCTTTGGCATCAAGCACGAAGGCTTGCATCCGCTGGCTCATGCCCACGCCGGTATTGCCCGCGATGCAGGCCGGTACCCAGCCCCCGCTCGGGGTGATGGACACCACCCAGCCCTCTTTGTCGGTGGCTTCGATGGAGGTAGTGCCGGCTGCGAAGCTCTGGAGAAAATCCTCGTCAAGGGCGGTTTTGGGCGGGTTGAGGCCCAGTTTGGGGTTGCCCCAATTTTTGAGCAATTCAGTGTAGGGGTTTTCTTTGTTCTCAAACGGGTAGGGGTTTCCGGGGCCAATGAACGGATCGTTGGCTTCGGGTTTGATCAGTTTGCTGCGTTCCTTGGCGTACTCCTTGGACAGCAGGCCCTTCATCGGTTCTTCCGGGGCAAAAGCCGGATCGCCGTAGTAGAAATCGCGGTCGGCAAAGGCCAGGTTCATGGCTTGGTATAGGGTGTGGATGTACCGGGTGGAGTTGTACCCCATGCTTTTGAGGTCAAAATTCTCTAAAATGTTTAGGGTTTGGAGCATGGCTGGCCCTTGGGTCCACTGTTGCATTTTATAGACTTCGATGCCCCGGTAGGTGGTCATGGTGGGTTCCTCGATCTTTACTTTCCAGTTGGCCAAGTCGGGCGCGGTGATCAGCCCGCCCTGTTCTTGGCAGCCCCGCACGAATTCCTGGGCAATATCGCCTTTGTAGAACCGATCATAAGCGGCATAAATGGCCTCTTTCCGCGATTTGCCTTTTTTGAGGGCCTGTTGTTCAGTTTCCACCATTTTTTGTAGCGTGGCGAGCAGGTCTTTTTGGACAAAAATTTCCCCAGCGTTGGGGGCTTCGCGCTTTTGGCCCAAGTGGGGCAGGAACACTTTGGCGGAATAGGGCCACTTTTTAATCTCGCCCTTGCCCCGTTCAATCGAGTTGGCGGTTTGGGCTTCAATCGGGTAGCCTTCAGCCAGTTGCATGGCCGGGGCCAGCACTTCTTGCAGGCTCATGCTCCCGTACTCGGCCAGCATGGTGAGCAGTCCGCCCGGAGTGCCGGGGGTCACGGCGGCCAGTGGGCCAAACTCGGGGGGGTATTTCATGCCCTTGTTCTTGTAGAAATCGGCCGTTGCGCCGGTGGGGGCCACGCCCAGCGCATTGATCGCAATTACTTTCTTGGTTTTGGGGTTGTAGATCAGGGCTTGGGTTTCACCGCCCCAACTGAGCACGTCCCACATGGTGCAGGTGGCGGCCAACATGGCACAAGAGGCGTCCACGGCATTGCCGCCCTTGCTAAAAATCATGGCCCCGGCGGTGGCGGCGAGTGGTTTACCAGTAATGGCCATCCAATGCTTGCCGTGCAGGGGCGGTTTTTGGGTATTGACCGGCAAGTTGTTGAACGCTTGGGCGCAGGCCAATCGGCTGCCCACTATGAGCCAAGCAAACAGTATGATTTTTTTCATAACGATATTGTTTTAAAGAAAAAATAAAATGCTATCAGTTGATTAGGTGTGCAATGTTTGATTTTATAATCAGCCCAACCGGACGAAGCAAGGGCCCGTTTTGGAATGACCAGTAAGATTCACTGCTCAACGTTTGGGAGCGGTGAACTGCCCGTTGGTCACCACCACTCGCCCATTGGTGCGCGGGTCGATGGCCTCAAAACTAAAGGTTCCGACCAGTTGGGTGGGGGTGGAAGCCGTGACCACCAAAGTGCCCGAAACTGAGGCGAAAGAAGTGAAGCTCTTGTCGCTGTAAACGGCCTCGCCCCGGGTGAGGGGATAGGTGCCATTGTTGGTACTGGCAATTTCCATGACCATGGCAGTGCCGTCGAAGTTGCCGATGATCAGCACCGGGTTGCCTCCTGGTGGGCCAAAAGACACCGAAAATTCCGCGGTCCCGCACCAGTTGGCGCCGTTCACTTTGGCTTGCATGGCGCAATTTGGACCGGCATCATCAGTTTCGCTGCTGCCACCGCAGCCCAGTAGGAAAAGGAAAAAGAGCACCAGCACAAAGCCCTTGAACCCGGGACGGGCGTTGGGTAAAACCTTTGAATGATCCATAGAAAACATTTTCTGTAAAGCTAAGCCAAAGCACCTTTGTTTTTCTGGGTTTGACGTAATAAATGGAGTTAAAAATGTTTAAAAATCATTGAATCAAAACAATTTTATTGGTTTGGCAATAAAATTGAACATGAATTAGTATCTTGTTTTGCTAAAGAGAATACCACTGCCTTGCCCCAAGGCATACTTTTACTACCAACGGCCATTGTCCGCTTTTTATTGGTCTATTGTGACTGCTTACATGTGCTTTCCCCTAAAGTTCGCCCGCTTCGGCATTGTTTTGTTGGTTATGCTCATGGCCTTGCCAACCCAAGCCCAAAAATCGTTCAATGACGTGTACATGGTGCTCTGCCTGCACGAAACCGATCCCAAGCTGGCCCGGGCCAGCGCCGAAAAGAGCTTGGCTGAAGCCAATCATGCGGGCCAATTGGTCGAGGAATATAAGGCCCTGCAGGTGCTCATCGCCGTTGCTGAGTTGGAAAAAGATGTGGAGGCGGTGCAGCGTTATTCCCAACAGGCCCATAATTTGTCCGATAAAATTGGCGAATCGGCCCAAGAGCAGGTGCGCGCCGAAATCAGCCGCGCCAAGCAAATAGTCACCACCGCGGGCCAAGTCCATGAATTGTCGCTGTTGTATGGCCGGGTGGCGCTGGCCGACGGCCAATCCAACGCATTGGGCATTGCGGTGGCCCGTTTACAATTGAGCAATGGCCTGAACCGGGTCAATTTGCCCGACCAAGCCCTGATCCATTTGGAGGTTGGCCAGCGGCACATCCCCCAGAAGAATCGTGAACTGGCGGCCCAATTCTGGCTAAGTTTTGCCGAAACCCACTTGGCCCTCGGTGATCCGAAAACTGCTTTTACCGATGCGCAACAAGCATTGCCGTTGGCCACCAATGACAGCCTGATGGCGGCGGCGTATTACTGGTCGGGCCGGTCCACGGTTGTGCCGGGCCGAATGGCATTGGCCAACAGCTACCTGACCAGGGCATTTGACACCGCCCTCAACGCCCAAAACTTTGACCAGTTTCAACTTTTGTACCGGCAACTGGAAGGACTCCGGGTCAAAACTGGGGAACAAGAGGAGCAAAGTGGCTTGTTTGGTTCGGTATTGGCCAAGTACCGGGCCCAGGCGGCCCAATTGGCCCTAGTTGAAAAAGAAACCCAGAATGCAAGAGTGGAAGCATCCCGCCAAAAAGTGGTGGTAGAGAAAGACCGACTGACCAAGCTGTATGGACAGATGTATCACTCCTATCGGCAAAACCGAACTGTATTGATTGGCTTGATAATCCTGGTGATGGTGGTCTTATCGGTGGTGATGGGATCGATGCTGCGAAAGACCAAAAATCTGAATGAGTTGCTGAACAAACAAAAGTTTGAGATTACTAAAAAGAATTTGGCTCTTTCCCAACAGAACGAATTGCTTCAAGTGCTGAACACCGACAAGAACGATCTGATGAGCATGTTGGCCCATGACATGCGATCGCCCCTCAACACCGTGGTTGGCCTTTCGCAATTGCTCGAGATGGAAGGGAACCTGAACAGTGACCAGCGGCTGTACATCCAAAAAATGCACGAAACCGTGAACCGGGCCAACCAGATGATCCGCGAGTTGTTGGATGTGAACACGCTGGAGCAACAGGCAGCAGTGGCTTTGGTCCCGGTCGATCTGCCCCATTTGGTTGCCGATCTGATCACCGATTTGCGGCCCAGTGCCCAAACCAAGCAGATCCTGATCTTTTTGGCGAGGGAAATCAGCAATGGGGAACTGCACACCGCCCCCGATTTGGTAAAGCGGGCGATCGAAAACCTGCTGACCAACGCCATCAAGTTTTCGCCAATTGGCAAAAGTATCTACGTCTCACTGACTGAAACAGCCTCACATGTCAGCATTTCGGTACGGGACGAAGGCCCCGGCCTCACTCCCCAAGATCGGGAGCGGCTCTTCCGCAAATTCCAGAAACTGTCGGCCCAGCCCACGGGCGGGGAGGTGTCCACGGGCTTGGGCCTGGCCATTGTCAAGGCAC
>JAYUVL010000056.1:0-7158 GCA_043754075.1 Cytophagales bacterium
GCCAACTGCTCCAAGACCCAAACGACCGGTGCCACTAATGGTGGTGGTGAACCTTCTGGCAAAGCTGCCATTAGTGCCCTTGCGGCCATTAATGCTGAGCCGTTGCTCCGCATTTCTGATTTTGACGAGAATCCTTTTGGCTACGATCTGACCGCCCAACTGATCACCAGCCGCTACGGAAGTAAATTTACCCTTCAGAAAGAGTTTATCAAAAATATTCACAACCAAGCGTTGGTCGATACCATTTTCCACTTTAGTTCTGCCGATAGTAAGCTGGACATTTACAAGGTCCAAGAAAACGAGATGTTGTTTGCGGCCAAAATCAGCGACCCAACGTTTTCCCTTCGCAATGGGATTCGGGTGGGGCTGTCAAGAAATGAATTTTGTGGCAAATTTTATGAATTGCAACGCTACCGCAGCCGCCAAGGCTTGTACATCATTGAGGCACCGGAGGCAATGGCCGTTTATCAACTGGAGATTTTGCCCGATCAGATCATCATCAGCAACGATGCCGCAACTGCGCGCTACACATTCTTGTTCGCCCAAAACCGATTGGCCCAAATCCAGATCGAGTTTTATCTGGATTAGTTGTGCGCCTCATTGGCGGTCGATGGCCCATCGGATCAACCGCATAACCATAATGGGCCCAAATCTCCCATGAGATTTGGGCCCATTGCCATTGGGGCGGATCCTCGCCATTTTCCCTTGGCGCCTAGTCGGTGCTTGGTGGTCAGTCTCGCTCGGGGCCGGGCAGGCCATCACGCCGACCGCCACCGACCCGGGCCGGATCAATTTTCAAACGCTGTTTATCGACAGAGCCACCCACACTGACTTCAATCGTGTAGGTGCCGGGCTGTAAATAGAACTTGCCATTATTGGCGACGCTCACTTCTACCTCTTTCTTAGCTTGGGTGCTCAACTCCTGCTGGTAAGCTTCCACGGCGGCCGGATCTACGGTCAGGTCGTATTTTACCAAGTTAAGGCCCACTTCCGAGCTATCCAACAAAGTGTTCAATACTGTTCCCTCGGCCGACAGAATGCGAAGATTAGTCACAAAACTCTTATTGCTATGGTTGAGGTAGAACACCACCTCTGCATTGGGCGAGGCTGCCTCGCGCCATTGGCTGAACGACCGCCCCCAGGCTGGGGAATGATTGACTGCGGCGGGCGCAAAAACACACAGTGGCTTATCGATCAAATCAGGGGTCAACTGCTGGATGTGCGCCACATTGGCCACATAAAAGGAACGACCATGCGTGGCCACCACCAGATCCTTGTCCCGGGCATGCACAGCCAAATCGTGCACCGCCACTGCGGGCAAGGTGGGAGAAACCGCCATGAAATTTGCGCCCCGATCAAATGACACATACAGGCCGTTATCGGTGCCAACGTACAAAACATTGGGGTTGGCCGGGTCTTCCTTGACCACATTCACTGGTTCAGTGGGCAGGTTTTGGCCAATCACCTGCCAAGTTTTGCCATAGTCTTCCGAGGCGTACACCATTGCGGCGAAATGGTCGGAGCGGTAACCGTTCAGGGAGGCATATACGCGGGACTCGACATGGTTGGATGGCTCCACTTGGCTCACCCAAAAGTTGTTGGGCAGGCCGGCGGTGATTTTTTCCCAAGTGTTGCCGCCATCTTTGCTCACGTGGATCAGCCCATCGTCGGATCCAGTATAGAGCAGGCCAAAGCGTTTGGGCGACTCTTCCAAAGTGGTGAGCGAACCAAACGGTACGTTGCCCTTTTTGCCGCCATTGGTCAGGTCGCCCGACAGGGTCTGGAAGGTTTCGCCCCGATCCAGCGAACGGTGGAACCGGTGCGAGCCCATGTAAAGCACATCTTGGTTGTGCCGGGACAAGTGAATGGGCGTTTCCCAGTTCCAACGGTAGGGCGTTTCACCCAGTTCGTGCCGGGGAGTGATGGGTTTGGTAGCCCCGGTGGTTTTGTTCACCCGAAAATAATTGCCAAACTGAAAGCCAGTATAAACGGTGTTATTGTCGCGGGTGTCGATCTCCACTTGCATCCCGTCGCCGCCCATGATGGATTTGTAGGGGTATTGGCCCGAATCATGCCAATCGAGCGTGTGCCGATAGTTGCTTGGGCCCACCCACACCCCGTTGTCCTGCAGACCGCCGTAGATGTTGTAGGGCGTGGCCATGTCCAAATTGACCGAGTAGAACTGGCCTACGGCCAAGTTGTTCATTTTAAGCCAAGTAGCTCCGTCGTCATAACTGATGTTGATCCCCCCATCATTGCCCAAGATCAAATGACCGGGGCGTTTGGGGTTGAGCCACAGCGAGTGGTGATCGGAGTGGGCGTTGTCGCTGTTCATCGCTTTCCATGTTTTGCCACCATCTTCCGATTTGATGGCCGGTACCCCGAGGGTATATAACTTGTTGGGATTGTCGGCCGCTACCCGAACTTGGCTAAAGTAATAGCCATAGGTATAAACCAGATCGTCGATGTACTTTTCGTGGGTCTTTTTCCAAGTTTTGCCCGCATCATCGGATCGGTACATTTCAGCCCCTTTGACTTCAATATTGAACAAATCATCGTTGGCATTGACAAAATCGGCCAAGGCTGCGATCGGATATTTGCCATTTTTAACATCTTCCTTGATCCCTTTCGGCGTGTATTTACCCGCCAGGCCATAGCGATCCATGTACGCTTGCAGTTTGTCATCGGTCAACGCTTGGAATGCTTCTTGGGTCATGGTCCGAAAACCAGCCGGTGGCAACACTTGGGCCTCGGTTTCGGCCGGTTTTGCGCGTTCGCGGCTGTCTTGATTGTCCAAAATGGCAAAGATCGTATTGGGATTGCCCGGAAAAACGGCAAGCCCGATCCGGCCCACCCCCGCCGTAGTGGGAAAGCCACTGCCTTCGGTGGTCAATCGGGCCCAGTTGCCTCCCCCATCCGTACTTTTGTAAATGCCCGAACCCTTGCCCGATCCTTTGAAATCCCACGCTTCGCGGTGGCGCTCCCAAGCAGCGGCGTAGAGCACGTTGGGGTCTTTGGGATCCAGCGCCATGTCGATCACGCCGGTTTGGTTGTTGACAAACAGCGTCTTTTGCCAGGATTTGCCGCCATCAGTGGTTTTATAAACGCCCCGGTCTGTATTGGCCGAATACAAATGACCGATGGCACCCACCCAAGCTACTTCAGGATTGGTCGGATGGAGCAAAATTTTACCAATGTGCTGAGTTTCTTCCAAGCCAGTCAATTGCCAAGATTTGCCCCCGTTCTCGCTTTTGTACACGCCCGTGCCCGCATAAGAAGAGCGGCTGGAATTGCTCTCGCCAGAGCCCACCCAGATGACCTCCGGGGTGGAGCCGCGCCAAGTCACCGCCACTGCGCCAATGGTCATGCTGGGCTGGTGGTCAAACAAGGGGGTGAAACTGCTGCCGTTGTTGGTGGTGTGCCAAAGCCCGCCCGAAGCGTAGGCCACCAAAAACACGGTTGGATCATCTGGACAGACATCGATGTCGGTCACCCGCCCGCTCATGATCGTGGGCCCCACGTTACGAAACGGCACATTGTCCACAATGGAGTGCTGTTGCAGGTTGAGTCGTTGTTGGTAGCCCTTCATGCGTTGGGCGGCCGAGGTAGGGTCGGGCCGGGTATCGGCCACGGGTTTGCTCTTTTTTTGGGCCTGTGCTCCCACTGCCCCGGCCAGCAGCAGCACCAGAAGAGAAATTTTGGGTAAAGATAAAGCGTGCATATTCATCAAATTTGGGGGTGAAGATAGGAAATAATCCAATAACGGAAAGTTCGCCATCCCATGGCGAGCACACAAGACCGGTCGGTGGTGCGTTCGAGAGCGCAAATTTTCCGCAAATGCCAACAAAACAGCTACCTTTCGGGTACACAAAGCACAAATTGCCATGCACAAATTGATTTTGGGGTGTTTTTGGCTGATCGCCACGGCCCACCACCCATTGCGCGCCCAAACTGCGCCACTCGAGCAACTGCAGCGCAAGTTGATCGCCCAATGGAATGCAGTAGTGCAACCGGCCAAGGGCATTGTCGGCGTGGCACGCTCGGAGCGGGTTGGCCCGAAGGCGTGGTAGTGGCCAACAAAGACGGATCGGTGCCGGGCGTGGCCACTGATTGGATGCTGGTATGGCGGCCCGAGCGGCCCCACACCCTGGTAGTGATGGGAAATTATGAACTGGATGATGAATCCACCTTGGTTTTTCGCGAAATAGCCCGCATTGCCCACGAATATTTTGGCCGGTTGGGCCGGGCCACCAAATACGGCGTGATGGTGGATCCCCGACTACTGAAACACTAATTGGCGGGCCACTCGGGCCCACTTGGCCACTTTCGCCACTTTTTCAGTAATTTTGCCCAGAAAAAGGCCGTGAGCCATTGCCAAAAGCACCAAAACCATGTCCGACGAATTAGCCAAAGCCCAAACCCATTTACTGGCTGGCCGCCCAAGCGATGCCTTGGCCTGCTTAGAGCGCCTGCTGCGCGCCGATGCACGCAATGCGACGGCCCACAGCGAGCGCGGTGTAGTGTTGTTCCACTTGGGGCGCAAGGCCGAAGCGTTGTTGGCCATGGATGCGGCCCTTGAGCTGGAACCCCACAACCCCTACCGGTATGCCAGTCGGGCCTTCCTGCGCGATGCCACCGGCGATCTGACCGGGGCCATTGCCGATTATCAGCAAGCGTTGGCCCTCGATCCCGACGATGCCGTGGCCCAAAACAACTTGGGGCTTTTGGAAGAAAAATTGGGCTACCGGGAATCGGCCCAGCGGCGGTTCCAAACGGCTGACGAGCTGGCCAAAAAAATGGGCTACGAGTTCACTAACCCCAACTTGGTCGAGCGGGAAAAACAAAAACAGTCCGCCGATACTGTCCCAGCGAAGCCGGTTGAACCAACCACGGCGGACACCTCCCAGGCTACTGTCCCCAAACTCAGCTTGGGGTATTACTGGCAAACGCTCACCGAAGTGGTGCGCTCCCCCAGTTCCCGCCGCGAGTTTTGGGATTTTTTACAGAAAAAAACCAAGGGCCAACGCTAGCCAATGGTTTGTAAACCAATCATTTTACTGTAAACCCCCCCCGTGGCGACCAATTGATCATGGTTGCCCTTTTCCACAATTTCGCCTTCTTGGATCACCACGATCAGGTCAGCGTTTTGGATGGTGCTCAGCCGGTGGGCAATCACCAGTGCGGTGCGGTTTTGCCGCAAATGCTCGAGGGCATCTTGCACCCAGTGCTCCGATTCAGAATCGAGCGCCGAGGTAGCCTCGTCCAAAATCAGGATGGCCGGGTTTTTTAGGACGGCCCGGGCAATGCTGAGCCGCTGGCGCTGCCCGCCCGAGAGCCGACTGCCCCGATCGCCGATATTGGTCTGGTAACCATCTTCCATTTGGCTGATAAATCCGTGGGCATGGGCGATTTTTGCCGCATTGATCACGTCTTCCTCCTTGATGTTGGTGAGGCCGAAAGCAATGTTGTTAAACACCGTATCGTTGAACAGCACCGGATCTTGGGTCACTATTCCCATCAATTTGCGAAGCGACAACAGGCTGATCTGGCGAATGTCCTGTCCGTCAATCAGGATCCGGCCCTTGGTCGGGTCATGGAAACGCGGGATAAGATCGGCCAAAGTTGATTTTCCCCCGCCAGAAGTGCCCACCAAAGCCACCGTTTGGCCTTGGGGCACGGTCAAATTGATGCCTTTGAGCACGGGCTTGTTTTGGTAGGCAAACCATACGTTTTCAAATTCAATTCCAGTGCGCAGTTCGGTCACTTCTTTGGCTCCGGGCTGATCGGTCACCTGCGAAGGCGTATTGAGCACTTCCAGCACGCGCTCCATCGAGGCTACTCCTCGGCTGAGTGAACTTGCCATTGCCGCTATGGCTTTGGCGGGGGTGAGTATTTGCGTAAAAACGGCAATATAAGTGATGAAACTAGCTCCACTCAAGCTACTGTCACCGGACAATACCAAGTTGCCCCCGTAGAGTAAGATGCCCGCAACTACCATTACACCAAGCAGTTGCGACAAGGGAGAGGCCAAATCTCGCTTATTTTCCAGCCCTTTGGTCACGTTGCGATACTGGTTGCTTTTTTCGGCAAATTTCTGCCCGATGTACTCCCTTGCATTGAAAGCGTTGATCACTTTCAATCCGCCCAATGTTTCATCTACAATGTTGAGGATGGTGCCCAACATGTCTTGTCGCGAACGCCCCCCCCTGCGCAGTCTTTTCGTTACTTCGGCAATAATACCGCCCGAAACTGGCAAAAAAACCAAAGAAAACAACGTTAGTTCCGCAGAAATATAAAAAAGCATAAAGAAATAGACTACAATAGTCAATGGTTCTTTCAGTACTGATTTCAGCACGCTCATTGCCGTGTATTCGATGTCTTGCACATCGTTGGTGGCGCGGGCAATCAGATCGCCCTTGCGCTCACCCGCGAAGTAGCCCAAGTGCATGTACAGCAGGTGATCAAAGAGTTGGCGGCGCACGTTGCGTACCAAGTCTTGACAAAGCCGGTTCATGATCCGCTGAGACCAATAAAAAAATAGATTTGCCAAAAATACCGAGGCAACCAGCACCACACACACATACTGTAGCGCAGAAAATTTTCCATATTGGCTGACAATTTGGGCAAAATAGTAATTGAACAATTCCTTGAAGTAGGTAATGGTCAACTGAAAAGTGGGCGGTGAAAGTATTTCTGGCGGGTTTGGCCCGTTTTCAAACAGAACATTCAGCAGGGGGATGAGCAGGGCAATGTTAACGGCCCCAAATGTAACGGCCAATATACTGGTCAGGATGTACTGGGGGGCAAATGAAACAATGGGAGGCAAATAGGCTAGGATACGCCAAAAAGTTTTCATAGACAAAGATAAGCGTTGCGTTGAGGGGACAACAAATCCGCCAAGTGGTTAACCATAAATCAAGGAATGACCAACTCGAACAAATCGGTCAAGTGGTGCAAAAGCTGGGCCTTTACGACAGCCTGATCCACGGGGCGGCCCAGTTCGGCGGCCATGGAGGTCACGGCTTTGTCGGTGATGCCACAGGGAACGATATGAGAAAAATAGGCCAAGTCAGTATTAACATTGAGCGCAAAACCGTGCATCGAGACCCACCGGCTGGTTTTTACGCCAATGGCACAGATTTTTCTTGGCCGGATCTG
>JAYUVL010000057.1:0-3034 GCA_043754075.1 Cytophagales bacterium
TAAACCTCCCCGCCGTTGTCCGTGGTACCCGGACAACGGCGGGGAGGTTTTGTAACTGACCGAATGTCATGTGGCCAATCCCGGAGGGATGGCATGACCATAGTCGTTCAGCAAAAAAAGCAAAACCGCCAAGGGGTGAAATGATAAAAATGCCACTCTTTCAGGGTTAAAAACCTTTGATATGGCTTCTTTTGCTATCATCCTTCCACTCGTTCTGGGTTAAAAAATTGAAATTAATCAGGATTTAATCTCACTTTTAGAAAATAATTTTATACTAAGCTGATTAAATTATTATTCATGGAGATAAGATTTTTCTATGCAACGCCAAAGGAGTTGCGGGCGGTCACTGGCCCACCAGCACTTGCTCAAACAGGATCCGCCCGCTTTTTTCACTGGCCGATTTCATGAACAGCAGTTCGTAGTGCTGGCCGTCGCGCCAGTGGTCGATCATGCTGGCATAGTAGGGGCTGCCAGGATTGCCCGACTGGCCTCCGGGGTACACTCCCCAGCCCTTGACCCCGTTTTTGTCCAGCTCCACCACCATGCGCCAAGAAGGCCCGTTCCGGGCGCTGGTCGCGTTCACAATGCCCCGGTTGCCGCCATTGCGCACCTCATGGACCCCAAACGGCTTGAGCAGGGGCACCAAGTGGGCAATGCTGGTGGCTTTGTAGTCGGCCCACTGGATACTTTTTTGGTTGGTCGCGATCTGCCATTTGGCCACGCTGTCCACCGCTTGGCCAAATGCCCGGACGATCAAGTCCTTGGCCGTCTCTTTTTCGGGAGTGGCCTTGAAGTCAAAAAGCGAGAAATCCGGCGATTTTTTTAGCAGATCAATCGTAGTATTTTCTTTCGGAAACGGCAGGGGAAGTTCATTGTTGATCATTTCGTCCCAGACCAGGGGATAGAGTTTATCCCACCAAGCTTCGTGGTAAGTGGCAGCCTCGGCCTCGGGGCTGTTGAAATAGTCCCACGTTTTGAGCAGGTCAAAGGCCCGCTTCTGTTCGGGGGTCAGTTTTTTCTCATTGATCTGGGCCAAGAAATAGGGCAGGCTCTCGGCGGCCTGGAGGTTGAAGTTGTCGTTTTGCATCCGCATCATGTCGGCTGGCCGAATGCCCTTCATACTGTCCAGCAGGGAGTTGATCCGGCGGTTGCGGTAAAACTCGTAGTTAGAGGAGCGCACATAATACGGATAGAGGGTGTCGGCGGGGTGCTGGTTAGCGGAGCTGACGTACGCCCGGGCGGGGTTGCGCACCTGTACATTTTGGACATCGGGAATGTAGCCCTGCCATTTCATGGTGGAAGTGGTGCCGTCCATCAAAAACTTGCCCTGCTCCTTCCACTTGGCGGGATACTTGCCCTGAACCCGCATGGCAATGTCGCCATTAACGGCCGCATAGGCAAAATTTTGGGCGGGACAATCAAAATAATCCAGGGCCTTGTTGAAATCGCGGTAATTTTTGGCCCGGTTCAGCAGGTGGTAGGTCAACAGTTCATTTGAGCCATCGTGGGCAATCCAGCGGAGGGCATAATTGGCTTTTTGTGATTTCTCGCGGAAGGCGGCATCGTACATCACTGGCCCCCATACTGTGTAGCAAACGGTATCGGTCACGGTTGGCTGATCCCGGCGTTTGATCTGCTCCACCACTTTGCGGGTTTTGACCCAATTGCCATCCAACAGGTATTCCTCCCGTTGGGCGTTTTTAAACTGCACTTTGTACCAGTCGAGCACATCGCGTTGGGCGTTGGTCACTCCCCAAGCCAGCGAATCGTTGAACCCAATGATGACCGCCGGCGCACCGGGGATCGTGACCCCGTACACGTGAACGCCCGGGGCGGTCAGTTGAACCTCAAACCAGATCGAGGGCAGGCTGAGGGTCAAGTGGGGGTCATCGCAAAGGATGGCGTTGCCCGAAGCGGTTTTGGTGCCAGCCACCGCCCAGTTGTTGCTGCCGGTGCCGGGATCGGGCTGGGCCACGGGATCCACTTGGACAAAATCGGGTGAAAACGCACCCACTGGCTGGGCAAGTTTGATGGGATCAAATCCCCATGCTTTGTCGGTGGACACTATGGGCGCTTGGCCGGGATAATAATCGGGGAACAGCAGATCGTAGGTTTTGCGGCCCAACATCCGCAGGGCATTGGTGGCTTCCAAGTCTCCGTCGCTGGCCGCCAGCGTATTGGCCATGTATTTGAGCAAAAGGGCTGTTTTAAGCGGTTCCCAAAGTTCGGGCTGATAATCCAGCAGTTTATACTCCAAAGGAAGGGTTTTGGCGTTCAGCGTGGCAATGTAGGCATTGACCCCGGCGGTGTAGGCGGCCAAAGATTGACGCATAGCGGGCACACTGTCCAAGGCGCGCAGGGAATTGTTGGCCCCAAACACCAGCCCCTTGCGGCGGTTGGTCCGATCCAAGTCCAGCGTGGCATCGGTGGCCAGGATTTCGGAGATACGCCCGGCCGCCGCGTGGGTTTGAAACTCCATTTGCCACAGCCGGTGCTGGGCGGTTACATAGCCCTGCGCAAAATAGAGGTCGGCATCATTTTCGGCAAAAATATGGGGCACCAGTTTGTCGTCATACACCACGGTCACTTTGCCCTTCAGTCCTGCCGCCGTCAACTGCTCGGGCGGGGTCCGCTCTTTGTTTTCGGAGTTTTGCCAAAAGCCAAAGAAAGGATCCAAAAATTTGCCCAGTGGGGGCACAGTTCCAAACCGATGATCGCCACCGTACACCAAGGCAGCAGTGATGACCAATGACAAAAGAAACTTGACAATCCGCATAATAGGTTTTTTTACTGCGTTAAAATTGGGTTTAGCATCCCTTGGGGCCAATGATTGAAAACAGCCATCTTTCAATCACCCCCACCGTTTGGCACTGGGCGGGCTTTTACCAAAGCTTGGCCTAGTCCAAAATGGGTTGGTGAATGCTAGTTCGGTAAAATTAATGAAAAATTGAAACTTGAAGAGGTTTAGTCGCCGCAACAACTGCCCGCCCCACGTCCACCCCGCCTTTTTTGGCCTTTTGTCCCACTTCACCGG
>JAYUVL010000058.1:0-3685 GCA_043754075.1 Cytophagales bacterium
CTTCTGTCATGGTCAGTTTGATGGTATATCGTATCATTTTTAGATGGGGTTTTGCAAATGTACTATATGCACGTCATTAAATACTTAACATGACACTAGATATAAATGGCCATTTGCCTTCCCCAAAATTATCCTACCTTTGGCCCTGTTATTTGCCCGCAAAAAAAGTTCGTTGGCAGAAATGCCAACCACTTGTGCATTGACAATGATGCTGTTACCAAGGTATTTGCGCACCAGTGAAATTTGTTTGGTTGCATTGGGGGCGCCAGTTGTTCAAAACCAAATTATTGCACCTCGGGCAACGAGTTGTTCGTTTAGGTACGCGCCTGTTTTCGCTTAAAACCATCATCCATCCATTTCCCAAAATCAATTTTTTGCCCTCTTTATTCGCAACCCATCTCTTATGTACGGTTTTTTCAAAGTCCCTTCCCCGGTCAACGAGCCCATCAAATCTTATGCCCCCGGTTCGCCCGAACGGGCCGAACTGAAGGCTACATTGGCCCAAATGCGCCGCGAGGTAGTCGACATTCCCATGTATATCGGTGGTACCGAGGTGTTTACCGGCACCAAGGAACGGCTCGCCCCCCCGCACGATCACGCCCACACACTGGGGCACTTCCACGTGGGCGATGCGGGGCACGTGGCCCAGGCCATTGATGCAGCGCTGGGGGCCAAGCACGACTGGGCCAACCTGCCTTGGGAGCAGCGGGCAGCCATATTCCTCAAAGCTGCCGACCTGATCGCGGGGCCCTACCGGGCCAAGCTCAATGCCGCCACCATGCTGGGCCAATCGAAAACTGCTTTTCAGGCCGAAATTGACTCGGCGTGCGAAATCATCGATTTCCTGCGGTTCAATGTGCAATACCTGACCGAAATCTATCAGCAACAGGTCAACTCGGCCCCCGGGATCTGGAACCGGCTGGAGCAGCGGCCACTGGAGGGCTTTATCTTTGCCCTCACCCCGTTCAATTTTACCGCCATTGCGGGCAACCTGCCCACTGCCCCGGCCATGCTCGGCAACACTGTGGTGTGGAAACCCGCCTACACCCAAATTTACTCGGCCCAAGTACTGATGGAAATTTTTCAGGCGGCCGGCCTGCCAGGCGGAGTGATCAATTTGATTTATGTTGATGGCCCAGTGGCGGGCGAGGTGGTGTTCAACCACCCCGATTTTGCCGGCTTGCACTTTACGGGGAGCACGGCGGTTTTTCAGCAAATGTGGCGCACAATCGGCAGCAATATCCACAAGTACCGCACCTATCCCCGCATTGTGGGCGAAACGGGTGGCAAAGATTTCGTCATTGCCCACGCTTCAGCCAATGCCAAGGCCCTGGCCACGGCCCTGATCCGGGGCGCGTTTGAGTTTCAGGGCCAAAAATGCTCGGCAGCCTCGCGGGCGTACATCCCCAGCAACCTGTGGGAAGAAGTGAAGGGATACTTGGTGGCTGATTTACAAGCCATGCGCCAAGGCGGAGTAGAAGATTTTCGCAATTTTGTCACGGCGGTGATCGATGAGCGGGCCTTTGATAAAATTGCCAAATACATTGCCGATGCCAAGACTGCCCAAGGCGTGGAGTTGGTCTGGGGCGGGCATTGCGACA
Source organism: Cytophagales bacterium (assembly GCA_043754075.1). Taxonomy (GTDB): domain Bacteria; phylum Bacteroidota; class Bacteroidia; order Cytophagales; family Thermoflexibacteraceae; genus JALONO01. Next base: position 1,602 of record JAYUVL010000058.1, read on the forward strand.
AGAGCAAGGGCTATTTTATCCAACCCACCATCTTGCGCGTGGACGACAACCAGTACACCACCATGGTCGAGGAAATATTCGGGCCGGTGCTCAGCATTTTTGTTTACCAGCCGGAGCGGTTTGAGGAAGCCCTGGAACTGGTGGACACCACTTCGCCCTATGCGCTCACCGGGGCCATTTTTGCCCAAGATCGGTACGCCATTGAGTTTGCGAGCCAAAAACTCCTCCATGCTGCTGGAAATTTTTACATCAACGACAAGCCCACGGGCGCGGTGGTGGGCCAACAGCCCTTTGGCGGCGCAAGGGCCTCGGGCACCAACGACAAAGCCGGGGCCATGCAGAACCTGATGCGCTGGGTTTCTACTCGCACCATCAAGGAAACTTTCGTGCCGCCCGTTGATTTCCGCTATCCTTTCATGGCCGAGGAATAAGCACCTGATTCAGCAAGCCCTGCCCATTTTTGGACAAGCAAATGGGTGGGGATTGCCATCTGGCACCCCGCACCACCCTCCAACAAACTACCGCCACTCATTGATCGACCTTGTTCTGCGCTGTGCTGATGTTCAAACATCGGCCTATATAAACCAATGTGTTGGCCATTTAAGCCATGCCAGCGCCAATCATGTCCGGTCAGACCGCATCCGCGATAAATTGGGGGGCAAAAAAAGGATCCGGGTTGGCCTTCACTAGTTTCATGGCCTTTTGAAATTCCACCGGGTTTTCAAAATAGTCTTTCCATTGGGGCGGCCCAGTGTGCGGGGCGGATCTGGGCACCGGGCGGCTCGCTCTACGGAAGGCAGATTTATTGAACCAATAGTTGATTTTTACTCGTCCACCTGTTTTGTCGGCGACCCTTGTGGTTTTGATCCTGTCTATTTTGAGGCCTTAACGGGATGAAACACCACGTTTTATTGCGTTATTGAAATTATCCAATTTTAAATATCATTTTTTAGCTATAATCGGCCCTTACCAACCTTTTTTCCTAGTTGACTTGAACTTTACACTTACTCTAACATATATTTGAGTTGCACACATGGGCGAAATGAACCGATTTAACGAGTACCTCCAGTTACATCTTATTATTTTACTTAATAGCTTTACGCCCATTATTGTAAAATTTATTAGTGTTCCTGCCATTGAAATCGTGTTTTTGCGAACCTTAATCGCATTGATCGCGTTAGTGGTGATTGTCAACTATCGCAAACAGCGCTTGGCCATTGATCGTAAAATTATCTTTCAATTGTTTTTGTCAGGATTTATAACCGCCATTTATTGGCTATTGATTATTTTATCGACTAAATTTTCCAATGCCTCGGTGTGTCTAGTTGGCATATCTACCGGGTCGCTATGGGTCACGTTCATCAATCCCCTCTTCACGCGAACGGGGATCAATTTCTATCAATTTCTCACCGGGCTTTGCGCTGTTCTGGGGGCCTATATCATTTTCAGTTCTGATTTTCAGTACGGCAACGGCCTTATTCTGGCCATTGGCGCAGCAGTATTTGGGGCTTGGCTCACCATCCTCAATGGCCAACTTACCCAAACTTATCACCATTACGTGATCACACTTTACCAAATGGTGGGCGCCTGCTTGGCCACCTTGGTCATTATGCCCATTTATGCCAATTATTACAGTTGGGGGGTGACGATTGTCACGCCGTCGGGCAGCGACATTTTTTGGATTACTGTGCAAGCGTTTGTATTCTCCATTCTCCTCTACTCGGCAGTAATCAAGCTGATGAAGAAATTGACTCCTTTCACCGTCACGCTGGTCAACAACCTATCGCCCGTGTATGGCATTCTGGGTGCACTGCTGGTGTTTCAAGAGGCCGAACTGATGAACAAGTATTTTTACGCGGGAGCCATTGTGATTTTCTGTTCGGTGTTGGCCTTTCCCCTCACCCGCTATTTGGCCACCCAGATAGTGATCGAGGAAGATGAACCAGACAACGATTCCCCCCAAGACCGGGCCAACCCGTTTAATTAGCCAGTCATTCATTTTACAGAATCCTTGAGGTGGATGAGCCCAAAAGGGCAGGTAGAGCCAAAATGGGTCACCCCACCTATCGCAAAAAACTTAGGGC
>JAYUVL010000059.1:0-8022 GCA_043754075.1 Cytophagales bacterium
AAAAAGTATATTTGGTTGCCATTCTCTTTGGCAATAGCTAAAAATTATTGTAAAAGCATAATCATAGACAATCAACCATACGAATTTGACAAGACTTTCGTTACTTCCGTACTAGGCTAATTCTGTTTAAATCGTGAAAGCCTTCCGAAAATTAAAACCACTTATCCCGCTTTTAGAGTTTCTTGACTAGGAAAGAAGAATAAAATCGTTTGCCAATTCTAACAGTAGAGGATATGAAGTTGAGAGAATTGAAAGCGATGAAATGTTTTTTCTCCGCTTAGACGCTAAGTCAGAAGAAGAATGGAGTATGAATTTGAAAGAAATTTACAGTTCCTACCAACAACTTGAAGATTTTGCAACGGTAAAATTTCAAACCTTTTGTTCCTGTTGCACATTCATCAGCAAAAGGTTTGTTGCTTCATTTGGGAATGTTGGTTTAGTTATTTTTATGCTTCAAAACACTTTTGGAAGAATATAAAAAAGCGTTTCCCTGTTTTGTGAATTTGAGTTTTCCAACTTCACGTAGGTGCATCACATCACAAGGACGAATTTTCAAAATTTTCATTACTTCTTTGCTTTTGAGCCATTAGAGTTGCCGTTTGTTTATTATCAGTATATTAACTATTTTTGGCTTCGAAACACAAGCTCAAAACAGAAAAAAATTTATGGCAAGTATTTTCTGTAATCTCCGCAACGAAAGAAAATTGAAGGCCGCAACAGGCCTGAACGCAAAGGAATTTGCACTCCTTTTGTCACATTTCAGGCTGTACTATGTCCCAAAAGAGAAGAACCCATACACCGACGCCCGCAGCCCGGTGCTGACCGACCCCGCAGAGGCACTCTTTTTCTTCCTCAACTACCACAAAGCGTACCCGACCATACAAAACATGGCCCTTTATTTTGACATTGATGAAAAAACGGTGTACACATATTTGAAATACATCAAGGCCCCGCTCCTGGCGGCCCTGCGCGCGCTGGGCTGTACCGCGCTCGGCCCGTTCAAGGATCAGAAAGCGTTTGATGAAGCCTTTGCCGGGGTGGAGGACCTGGTGGTCGACTGTACCGAGGTCCCGATCCAGCGGCCAATGGACAACGGTTATCAGGGGTTTGTGTATTCCGGCAAGAAAAAAACGCATACCGTGAAGCTGTTGATCGTCGCCACGCTGCTCGGCCAGGTGCTGTACAGCGGGCTTTGGTGGAACGGCAACAGGGCCGATGTCACGGTGTTCAGGCAGGAGCTGGGCAAATTTGACATGGGCGGGAGGCGGGTCCACATGGACCTGGGGTTTCATGGGCTTGAGGACAAAATTGCCAACGGGACAACCATCATCCCGCCCAAGAAACAGCAGAAAAAAGACCTCACAACAGAAGAGAAAAAGACACGAAAACTCTGCGCACGATTGCGTGTTGTGGTAGAAAATGCCCTTGCGGGGATAAAGTCTTTTTTTATCAACCGGACAAGGCAGAGGTTCCATATCCAAAACAAGGGAAAGGAAGCTTTTGAAATTTCATGTGGCTTGTACAACCTGAAGCGAAAATTATTATATGCGTGATAATCAATCACCAGCAACTCTATTCTGTTGATTGTATATTCTTTTCTATCTTAAGAAACCATCGCTCTCAAACTATCCACCACAGTTGCAACAGCCGCAACTACAATATCCATTTCTTCTTTTGTGTTGTATTTGCCAATAGAAAACCGAATGCTGTTAAACGCAGCAGTTTCATCCAAACCCATGGCAGTAAGCACATGCGAAGGCTCTATACTGGTTGAGGTGCAAGCACTGCCATTGCTCACGGCAATTACAGGCAACTCATTTTCGGGATTGCTTAATCCCATGATCACCGCATCGCTATCTGCCCCCAGAAACAAAATGTTGGAAGTGTTATACAAACGGGTTTCAGTATTTCCATTTACCGAAGTGTTTTCAATTTTCAGCAATTCGCTTTCCAAATAATTTCGCAAACTCAACATGCTTTCTGCGTATTTTTTCATCTCCTTTTGTGCCAATGCACAGGCAGTGCCAAGGGCAACAATGGAAGGCACATTCAGTGTTCCGCTTCGCAAACCTCGTTCGTGTCCGCCACCGTGCAGGAGGGCCGGTAGCTTTACCCGGTTCATGCGCTGCCTCACATACAATGCGCCCACCCCTTTGGGGGCATAGAGTTTGTGGCCACTCAAGCAAAGTAAATCCACGGCAAGCGCATCCACATCGAGCGGAATTTTCCCCACTGCTTGGGTGGCATCTGTCATGAACAAAGCACCAACCGAATGGGCAAGCTCGGCAATTTCTTTGATTGGTTGCATCACTCCGGTTTCATTGTTGGCCAACATTACCGACACCAGAATGGTATCGTTGCGCAGCGCATTTTTTAGTTCAATCAAGTCGATCAAACCATCTGCTTTGACCGCAAGAAAAGTGATTTCAAAACCTTTCGTTTCGAGGTGCTTGCAAGTGTCCAACACCGCAGCATGTTCGGTGCAGACTGTAATAATGTGTTTCCCTTTGGCCGCGTAACCTTCAGCAACTCCCTTGATTGCCAAGTTGATGGCTTCGGTAGCCCCGCTGGTAAAGACAATTTCGTGGGCTTCGGCGGCAATTAGCCCCGCCACTTGAATCCTGGCTGCTTTTACCGCTTCATAAGCCCCGACCCCAAACTGGTGGGAACTGTTTGCGTTGGCAAAGTTGTCGGTTAAAAACGGCATCATTGCTTCCAATACCCTTTTGTCAATCGGGGTGGTCGCGTTGTTGTCTAAATAAATCATCGGTATCTTTGATTATACTTGCTGGGGGTAAGTTACAATCTACCCCGGAAAAATCCAACCCCAAAGCACGCGCTCACAAAACATGGCCAGTCGACGTGCCCCCATCACTTGCCCGCCAGCCAGAGGGTAGCGTTCATGATCAGGATCGCGTGGCTGCGCACTTCCGTCCAGCCGGGGTAGAGGCGGTCGTTGGGGTCGCCGGTGCCATCATCGGCGGGGGAACTGTCGCCCAAGGCCACCACCCGGCCCTTGCCGTAGGTGCTGTATGCACACAGGGCTTCTGAACGGCTGCCATTGCGATAGACGGCCGGTTTGGCCGCGCCACTGAGGCTGAGGCTGGCCCCATTGCTGAACTTGAGGCGGTCGGCCCGGCCCAGTGCGCCGCCTACGAAGGGGGCATTGGCAAAGGTGGTACTGGTTTCTTTGACATTGTCCAGGTTGAACTTGATCCCAAACGGGTTGCCGGCCATCAGGGCATTGAATACGCAGGGCGAATCGCAGCCATCGTTGTTCCGGTCCGATTTGTCGTGATCGCCGATCAGGAACAAGCCGCCCCCGTTGTTGACAAAGGCCAGAATGGCGGTCTTTTCTGCCTCGGTGAAGGCAATATTGGGTTCGCAGAGGACGAACACTTGGTAGTTTTTCAGGTCTTGGGGGTTGGTCGCGTTGCCAAAGGTGATTTGCCCGTTGTGGGGCAGGGTTTCCACGGCCAAGCCCCGCTTGACCAATGTTACGCCCCACGCCGATAGTCCGCCACTCCAATAGGTTTCGGGGGTGTTGGCATTGATCCCTGCCGCCGCTGGGGTGGGCATCCGCTGCGGATTGGCCTCATTGCGCCGGCTGTTGGGCACCATTTGCCCCTGGGCATTGGGGCCCAGGTCATAGCGGTCGGCGTCGATCACCCAGTCGGCATTGCCGGCCATTTCGGCCCGGGTGGCATCGAAGAGCACCTTGGCCGGCTGACCCACCACGGATATTGCCGGCCACAGCCACGCTACCACCAGCCATGTGCGCAGGAAAGCCATTTTAGCTGCCGTGGGCAAACAGGTGCTGCTTCAAATCGGCAATCAACTCGGCTTCTGGCTCTTCGGTTCCGTGGTAGGCTTCAGCCACCTTTTCCACCGCTTTGAGGATCAGCGCGCGCAGTTGGGCATCGATATGCTGGTCATTTTCTTTTAGATAATTCACAAAATCTTTATAAGCCAAATCTTTGTGGACGTTACGGTCGTGGAGGAGATCAAACTCAAACTCGGCATAAAATGCGGCATCAGTGCCGAACGCGTCTATGCTTTCTTCCAAAGGCAGCAAATCGGCCACCACAATCTCATGGATGGCTTTCACTTCGGGTTCTTGCACTTTGCCATCGGCTTTGGCTACCGCATAGAGCAGTTTGCCCAATTGTTTGTAAAATCGTGTATAAAAATGAGCGGTCATATTCAGTAAAGTTGGGTGGTGGAGGACGTATTATTTCTGCTTGATGGCCAACTGCCCACAAGCCGCATCAATGTCTTTGCCCCGGCTGCGGCGCACGTTCACGATCACGCCCCGCTTGTCGAGGTACGCCGCAAAACTTTCCAGTGTCCGGTTGCTGGCATTGGCATATTGGGCCTCTGAAATGGGGTTGTATTCAATGATGTTCACTTTTGCGGGCAAGTGTTTGGTGAATTGGTAGAGTTCTTCGGCATCTTCAATGGTGTCATTGAATTTGTTGAACACAATGTATTCGTAAGTGACCTCATTCTTGGTTTTGGCATAGAAATATTTGAGCGCATCGCGCAGGCTCTCTAGGCTGTTGCTGTCATTGATGGGCATGATCTGGCCCCGCTTGGTGTCATTGGCCGCGTGGAGCGACAGGGCCAAATTGAACTTCACCTGATCATCGCCCAGTTTTTGGATCATTTTGGCGATTCCGGCCGTTGAAACCGTGATCCGCTTCGTGGACCAGTTCAGTCCTTGTGGTGAGGTGATGTGCTCGATGGACTCCAGCACATTGGCGTAGTTGAGCAGTGGCTCACCCATGCCCATGTAAACAATGTTGGTCAGGGCTTGGCCAAATTCTTCGCGCGCAATGCGGTCAATGATCACTGCTTGATCATAAATTTCGGCGGCGGTGAGGTTGCGTACCCGATCCATGTAGCCGGTGGCACAAAACTTACAGGTGAGTGAGCAGCCCACTTGGGAAGATACGCAGGCTGTCATCCGGGTGGACATCGGAATCAGCACCCCTTCCACCAAGTACCCGTCATACAGGCGTAGGCCAAGTTTGATCGTGCCGTCATTGCTCTTTTGCCGCTGGGCAACGGTGACGGGCCGGAACGCAAAATTTGCCGAGAGCAAGGCCCGGGTCGCGACCGACAGATCGGTCATGGCCTCAAAATCGGTGACTGACTTTTGCCAGATCCAGGCCATTACTTGCTTGGCGCGGAAAGCTTTCTCCCCATTTTTCGCGAAAAATTCTTTCAGGGCCAACTCTTTTACCTGACGAATATCGGGCAATTGGGCGGGAATGGTCTGGGCGGTCTCATCGATCTGCATCTTGCGGATCACCGGACTATTTTTTGTCAACATAAGGACAAAGTTCGTGTGCTTTGCGGTGATTTGCAAGGATTTGGAGCCCGATTGTCGCTAGGAAACGGATAAACGTGGCCCAGCAACAATCGGACGGGCTTTGCCCGACTAAAACTCGATGATAAAGCCCAAAGAAGGAGTTACGAAGGGGTCGCTGTTGTCCAAAATGAGGGGAATGCCGTTGCTGCCATCGGGCCGTAGGGCTTGGCCGTCGGTAGTGGCGAACCCACTGTTGTCGGCCAGGCGTTGAAACGTATATTGCGGGAAGGCGGCATTGGTAAACACAAAGGCATTTTGGACATCAAAGAACACGTCTAGGGTCAAGCGCTTGAAATTCCACTTTTTGTCGATCCGGAAGTCAAACTGGTTGAAATTGCTTAAACGGTTGGTGTTCAACTGGGCGAAGTCCAAGATTCCCACCCCGAGCGAGGCATAATTGCGCTGGGAAGCCACCAGATCAAAGGGGGTGTAGGGGGAGCCGCCCGCAAAGCGGTATTTGAGGCCCATCTCCCAGCCCCGCTTGAACTTGCGCCCCAAAATGGCGGAGAACAAGTGGCGGTTGTCCCACGCGGAGGCCACCAGTTGGCCATTGGCCCCGGCAAATTCGCTCCGCACAAAGGTGTAGGAGAAGACTGCGAAAATATTTTTTACCAATTTTTGTTGAAAGAAAAACTCAAAGCCATAAGCCCGGCCAGTGCCGTTGCTTCGGGTGCGCTCGTTGCCAATGGCCCCAAAATCCCCACCTTGGTTGGCCAGTGAGATGCCGTCGCGGGCCGAGACGGGATAATTGCGGTAGTCCTTGTAAAAACCTTCAAGGGTGAACCGGGTACTGGGTCGGGCGATGTACTCCAAGCCCGCCACATAGTGCGTGGATTGGATGTAATCGTTGTCCCGGTTGACCAATTGCCCGGATTCATCGCGGAACCCAAGCAAAGTATAGATCGGGAGCTTGAAATAGCGGCCCACCGAGGCGTTGACGTTCCACTGTTCGGAGAGGGCGAAGGACAGCGAAAGCCGGGGCGAGAGGGTTTTGAGCGGGTTGTTGCCCGTGGTGGTGAAGCTGTTGAGGTCGGTGCGCACGCCCCCCGAGAGGCTCAGCCGGCCAAAACTGCGCGACACTTGGGCAAAGGCGCCATAGCGGAAAAAGTCAATGGCCGTATTGAAGTTGATGTTGATTGCGGGTTGGATCACTTGCCCGGTGGGGCTGGTCAGTTCGCGCCGGATCCGGTTGGCCACGTTGTTGTTGAACCGCACGTACTGGGCCACCCCGCCGAAAGCATATTTCCACCCACCGACGGTTTTGTTGACATCCACCCGAAGTTTGTTCTCGATTTCTTGGGAACGGATGCGGACCACGCGGCGGCTCTCATCGCCAAACTGGGCATCCTCGAACCGATCCAAGTCGTTGTCAAACATGTTCCGGCTCAGGGCCACATTGATAAATCCATTGTTGATCAAGCGTTTGAGGCCCAGCCCAAAGGTATAGTTCCATTGGTTGATGCTCGGGCTGGATCGGATGGCATATTCCTTGTCGGGCGTGGTTTCGCGGGGCACCCCAAAACTGAACTGATCGATCGCTCCCACGCCCACGAAGTTCAAAGTGGTTTTGGGATTGAACTTGTGGACAATCTTGTACTGAAAATCCCAATAATTGGGTCGGATCGGCAAATCAACTGCCGTGAACAAGAGCTGCAAATAGGAACGCCGGACCGAGGCCAAAAAAGTCGTCTTTTTGGACAATGGCCCCTCAAAAGTTCCGGCGAGCTCGGTGGAACTGAGGCGCACATTGCCCTGAAAACGATCGGAGTTGCCTTCGCGCTGCTTGAATTGGAGTACGGAGGCCAGTGCATTGTCATAGCGGGCATCGAAACTGGATGAGTTGAGCGTTACATCCTCGATAAAGGACACGTTCAATATGCCAACTGGTCCGCCCGCGCTGCCCTGGGTGGCAAAGTGGTTAATGACCGGAATCTCAATCCCGTCCAAGTAAAACACGTTTTCGTTGGGTGCGCCGCCCCGGATGATGAGATCATTGCGAAAACCGCCGCCGCCAGTGGTGCCGCCCACGCCGGGCAAGGCTTGCACTACGCGCGAAATGTCGAAATTGCCGCCCGGGTTGCTGCGGATTTCTTCGGTGGAGAGCCGTTGGACGGAGTTTGGCGACTCAATGGTGGTGACCGCAATGGAGCGATCTGCCGTGATTTCCACCCCGCCGATTTCGATTTGGGCTTCTTCAAGTTCAAAGTTGACGGTGCCGGTGTTGCCCGATGTGACCACGATGTTGAAACGGGTAATGGGCTGATAGCCAATGGCAGTGGCTTTTATGTTATAGCTCCCGGTAGGAATGTTGGTAATTCGGAAGCGGCCTTCCACATCGGTGGCCACGCCCAGCACAGTGCCTTCAAGGGCAATCGACACCCCGGTGAGCAGTTCTTGGGTGTTTTTGTCCTTGACCGTGCCCGCGATGACACCCGTGCGCTGGGCTTGGGCAACTGATTCACCCCCCGCCAGCAAGCACAGCAACCCGAAAAAATGCCAGCGCAATTGCCCGAATGAAAAAAAAGCGATTTGGAATGATGAACGGGTCAACATAGGCTTAGCGCGTTGGTAAAACAGGGCAAATAAATATTAAAACATTAAAAAATAAAAATTAAATCATGTTATAATACTAAAAATTATTCTTGGCC